>JAGGYX010000003.1 GCA_021162305.1 Thermoplasmata archaeon
ATAGGGCGGGCATGTGAATTGTGAAAAATATGAAAAACAGTCAATTTTCATGATTTATATACCCATTGCAGCCCGCTATCTATAAAAATAAATGGGCCCGCGGAGATTTGAACTCCGGACCTCTCGGTTTCCGTAAGCCCTTTGGGGTGAAGCCCTTTTTAAAGGGCTCTTATCAGCCGAGCGCTCCAACCTGGCTAAGCTACGGGCCCTCGCAATAAATGCATTTTCCATTTATTTATTTTTTTACAAAAAGAAAAGAAGTAGCGGGGCGTGGATTTGAACCACGGATCTTCGGGTATCTCAAGCCCTTTGGGGTGAAGCCCTTTTTTAAAGAGCTCTATGAGCCCGACGGGTTTTCCTGACTACCCCACCCCGCTATTCAAAAATTTATAGACGCGTTTAAATATAAACTTTACTATCTTAAATTTAGGAGGAGACAAAATTATTTAAAAAATGCGTGTTTATTCTCATGCTAAAAGAAAAAGTTGAAGAGATAATTGCAGAAATAAGACCTATGCTTCAGGTTGATGGCGGAGACATTGAAGTTGTTGACGTTGATGAAGAAAAGGGCATAGCTAAAGTTCGCCTTACTGGAACATGCCACGGCTGCCCATATGCCCAGATAACAATAAAAAATGGTGTTGAGAGGTATTTAAAGGAAAAGATACCAGAAATTAAAAGCGTTGAAACTGTATGAAATTTTTATCCAGCTTTTCATTTGTGGTGAGTATTGCTGTAATAGCTGGCTTCATAGTTGGAGAAATACCCTATGGAAATGAAATTGCCACCATAGCCTTAATAATAGCCATGACTTTATCCATTTCAAACATTCCATTCAAGCTTTCTGATTTTGATAGAAAAAAGGTTGCTTTTGCTGTCATAATAAACTACGTCTTCCTCTCTTCCATAATTTTGATTTTCTCGATGCTATTCTATAGGAGCGAGTTCTTCAATGGCATGATTGTCATGGCTGCCGCGCCGCCCGCCGTGGCGGTGCTTCCTCTAACAAAGATTGCTGGCGGAAATGAGCGTCTCTCTTTATTTGCTCTGATTCTGAGTTATATCCTTGCCATTTTTATCATGCCAGCCCTTATTTACATCTTTCTTGCAAAATTTGTCAGCATTTTCGATTTATTGAAGAGCGTTGCCCTCCTCATATTGCTTCCAATGATTCTATCAAGATTTATAAAAGTAAAGAGTTCGAATGAAATAATAAATGCTTTTTTCTTCTTTGTAATTTTTCCCATAATTGGGGCAAATAGGAGACTTTTTTTCGTTGATGCGAAATTACTTATTTTTCTTTCCATGCTTATGGCAATAAGAACCATAGGAAGCGGGAGCATGATCAAATATATCACAAAGAAGAAATTTGGAGCGAAAAATGCAATTTCATATTCAATGTTTGCAGCATTTAAAAATGAAGGACTTGTAATGATTCTTGCATCTTCTCTTTTCACCCCCTCTGCTGCCATTCCAGCAATAATTGCAACAATATTCGAGCTTGTATGGGTGGCTATGGTGGAAGCAAACCTGATATGAGCTTATTTCTCCCTTTCCACTGCAAATTTTGCAAGCTCTATCAGCATATGTTTTGCCTTGCTATCTTTAATTTCCTTTATTGCATCTATTGCTTTTTTTGAGTGTTCATATGCAATATTTTTTGCATATTCTATTGAGCCATTCTTTTCAAATATTTCAATTATTTTATCAACACTTGCCTCTTTTCCATAGTCCTTTAAAGCTTCCTTATCAATTTTGTATGAATGAAGATACATGAGTGTCTTTTTTCCTTCTCTTATATCGCTTCCAACGGGCTTACCAATATCTTTTCCAATAACATCCAAGCAGTCATCCCATATCTGAAAAGCCATTCCCAGATTGAGACCATATTTTCTCATGGTCTCTATTTGCTTCTCGCTGGCATTGGCAACTATTGCTCCCCCCATGGCAGCATGTTCAAACATTCTTGCAGTCTTTTTCTCTATCATTTCAAACCACATTGGCTCATCAATGTATTCAACTCCTTCAAATTCTACATCCAGAGCCTGTCCCTCGCATATCTCCTTTGCCATTATTGAAAGATTTTTTGTGAGTCTTTTAACCACAGCATCATTTTTCATCATTGAAACTGCTTCAAATGCTTTCGCAAATAAAGTATCTCCAGCAAGTATGGCAGCATTCTCTCCATATTCCTTATGGACGGCTGGCATGCCCCGCCTCATCTCATCTCTGTCCATTATATCATCATGAATTAAGGTAAAAGTATGAATGAATTCGAGGGCTACACCAAAAGGAATTGTCTTCATTCCATCACCATCCAAAGCTTCGCAGGCAAGATAGGCTACGAGGGGGCGCAGCCTTTTTCCGCCAGCAAGAGGCAGATGCTTCACTGCATTGTAAAGATGCGAGGGCTCTTTTTCATACAGGTAATTTTCCATGGCTTTGTTTATTGCCTCTATTATATCCCTGCTTTCTTTCAAAATGTCCATATTTCCACCTCCCTCAGCTCATCAACATTTTTGCTCCCAGTGAGAAACATTGCTGCTTTTAATGACCTTGCCATAATTTCCATTTTTTCCATTCCATTCTCAAGGAATATTGAAGCAGCTGAAGCAATATCAGCTCCTAAAGCAATAGCTTTTGCAACATCTATCCCATGTCTTATTCCTCCCGTTGCTATAATTGATATGCCTGCGTCTTTGCATAGTTCTGCAATTTCAAGAATTGAATATGGTGTTGGTATCCCCCAGTCCCAGAAAATTTTTCCAAGCTCTTCCTGTAGTTTATCATTTCTTTTCCTTGCCCTATATGCCTCTACGGCAGAAAATGATGTTCCGCCAGCTCCCCCAACATCAATGGCAGCTATGCCAGAATCTATGAGCTTTTCCGCAACCTTATATGAAATTCCTGCTCCTGTTTCCTTAACGATAACTGGCTTTGAAATGCTTTCAGCCACCTCCTTTATCTTTTTCAGACAGCCTTTTGCAATTCTCTCGCCCTCAGGCTGTATAACTTCCTGCAGAAAATTTAGATGTATTGCTATGGCATCAGCAGAAATCATATCAATGGCATTTTCCACTTTCTCAATTGCATCCCTCCACTCAAGAAGCTGGGGAGCACCAACATTAGCTATCTTCAATGGCACTCTATATTTTTTTATAATAGCATATGTCTCCTCATATTTTTTATCTTCCAAGGCAGCCCTCTGCGAGCCGACGCCCATGCCCACACCATATCTTTCAGCTATTCTCGCAAGCTCCTCATTTATTTTCTTTGCTTCTTTAAAGCCTCCTGTCATTCCAGCTATTATAAAGGGCATTTCCAGTTTTTTCCCAAGAAATTTTACCCTTGTATCTATTTCATTCATGTTTATCTCTGGTAAAGCATTGTGGACAAGCATGAAATCATCCCAGTAATTGTAGCTATGCTTTGTGTTGTAGCCTTTGACTATGTCAACATGTTCTTTTTTTCTTTCTTCCATCATATTCATTTAGCGGGCTCGGGGGGATTCGAACCCCCGACCAACAGGTTAAGAGCCTGCTGCTCTACCTAGCTGAGCTACGAGCCCTACCCAGATATTATGCAGGATATAAAAATATTATTCAATCCTGCTTATATATTTTGCATCTATTTTATCAGCAAGATAAACATCTTCCGTTGCCTTCCTTATATCTATGCCATCTTCCATCGCTTTTTTTGCATCTATTTTCAATATTATTGGCGAATCATCTCTAACCTTTCCTGCCTCCATTGCTTTTTCCATTGTAGAACTCAAATGAACTTTTTTTCTATCAGTGGGAAAAATTCCCTGCTCAAGAACAATATCAACCTCTTCTTTTGTAACGGGGTAATATAATGTTTCCGCTTCCGCTTTTGGCAAATCTGTTAGGTCTACGTCGATGGTATGGGCATATCTTGCCCTTATTTTTCCCTCTCTAACCTCATATCTCCCTTTTTCATCTGTTAAAGCAACTGCAATTAAATGGCGTTTCCTAACCCAGTAAAATCTATCTATTTTATTGCTTATTGCCTTTGCAATTTCCTCAACATCTGCCCATCCATGTTTATCAAGACTAACACCAAATTGCTGGGGAAAATGGCGCAATATTCCAATCATTATGCTGCTTAGCTTTCTCACTTCAAAATCATTCATTATAAACTTTCCTTCTTTATTGCATATCGGGCATACCTTGCCTCTATAGTATCCATGTTCCTCACAATAACCAAGCATTTAAAGATAAATACAAATTTCTATAAATTAGTTTTTATAATCAATTTGGTGCTGCAAGCTTTTTCTCCTTCTCTGCTACAATCTTCATCATTTTGATAACGCTATCAGGATTCAATGATATGCTGTCTATGCCATTCTCCACCAGAAATTCAGCAAATTCTGGATAATCGCTCGGCGCCTGCCCGCATATTCCAATTTTACGCCCATATTTCTTGGCAATTTTTATGACTTGCGATATCATCTTTTTAACAGCTTCATTTCTCTCATCAAATAGATGGGCGACAAGTGCAGAGTCGCGGTCAAGTCCAAGAGTTAGCTGGGTTAAATCATTCGAGCCAATGGAGAAACCATCGAATATTTTTGCAAATTCTTCAGCCATTATAACATTTGAGGGCACCTCACACATAACATATACCTCTATCTCGTTCCTTCTCAACCCAAATTTTTCCATTGTTTTTATTACTTGCAACCCTTCCTCTGGCGTCCTGCAAAATGGCACCATAACCTTTACATTTTTCAGCCCCATTTCATCCCTGACTTTTTTAATTGCCATACATTCCAGCCCAAATGCTGAAACAAAATTTTCATCATAGTAGCGGGAAGCACCGCGCCACCCCAGCATTGGATTGCTCTCTTTTGGCTCATATAGTTCGCCGCCTATCAAACTCGCATATTCATTTGTCTTGAAATCTGAGAAACGAACAATCACATCCTTTGGATAAAATGCTGCTGCTATCATTGCTATGCCCATTGCAAGTCTATCTATGAAAAACTGCTTTTTGTCATCATAGCCTGCTGTCATTTCATCTATTTTTTTCACTATTTCCTTTATTCTTTTCTCCTCACTCTTCTTTAACTTTTCATATTCAACCAAAGCCATTGGATGCACGCCAATATATGAACTTATGATAAATTCCTCTCTTGCAAGTCCTACGCCATCATTAGGCAACATGCTCTGCATGAAAGCTTTTTCTGGAATGGCAATGTTCATCATTGTTTTTGTTTTTGTTGGCAATTTTTTTAATGATAGCTCTTTTGCTTCATATTTCAAAATTCCTTTATATACTCTGCCAACCCCTTCTGAGCAATCAACTGTAATTTCCATTCCATTTTTGATTACATTGGTGGCATTTCTTGTTCCCACAACTGCTGGAATTCCAAGTTCCCTGCTTATTATTGCAGCATGGCATGTTCTTCCACCCCTGTTTGTTACTATTGCAGAGGCTTTTTTCATTATTGGCTCCCAGTCCGGGTCTGTCATATCAGTTACCAGAACATCTCCTTCTTTGAAATCTTTTGCTTCTCCAACATCCAATATGATTCTTGCCTTTCCCGCTCCTATTTTATCTCCAATGGCAAGTCCTTCAAGTATAACAACGCCTTTTTCAATCAAACTATATCTATAGAAAGCTTTTTTCCTTGAATGAACTGTTTCGGGGCGAGCTTGAACAATATATATTTTTCCATCTATTCCATCCTTAGCCCATTCTATATCCATTGGCATTCCATAATGTTTTTCTATCTCATATCCCATTTTTGCAAGCTCCAAGATTTCATCATCACTGAGAACAAATCTTCTCCTCATTTCCTCCTCAACATCTTTAATAACAACGCCTCCGCCCTCGCTATAAACAATCATTTTTTCTTTTCTTCCAATTTTTTTACTTATAATTGGCTTGTATTTATCCAAAGTGGGTTTGAAAACATAAAATTCATCCGGATTGACTATGCCCTTTACCAGAGCCTCGCCCAGCCCCCACACTCCTGTTATATATATAACATCTCTGAATCCGCTTTCAGTATCAAGAGTGAACATAACGCCTGAAGATGCCATGTCTGCACGAACCATTTTTTGCACACCTACAGAGAGATATGCATGTGTGTGAGAAATGTTATTATGGATACGATATGCTATTGCTCTGTCTGTAAAAAGAGAGGAGAAGCATTTTACCACGCTTTTTATTATCTCGCTTTTCCCGATATTCAAAAATGTATCCTGTTGCCCTGCAAAACTTGCAGTTGGCATATCTTCAGTTGTAGCACTGCTCCTCACAGCAACCTCGATGTTTTTTCCATAAATTTCCTCAAGCTTTTCATATGCTCGCAAAATTTCATTTTCTAAATCAGGTGGCATCTCTGCATTTTCTATCATTTCTCTAATTCTGTTTCCATATTCCATTAATTTCTTCACATCTTTTGCATCTATATCTTTAAGCAACTCTTCAATCTCATTTTTTATTCCAGCTTTTTCTATAAAATATTTATAGGCATCGGTTGTGACAGCAAACCCATAAGGAACTCTTATTCCTTTCGAAGATAAATTTTTATACATTTCTCCAAGAGAAGCATTTTTCCCACCAACCAACAAAACATCATTTTTTCCAATTTCATCAAACCATGCAATATATGCCATAAAAAGAATTGAGAAGATTTTTTTAAATCTTTATATCACAGCATTCTCGGTCGAGATTTCTCCATATATGTATGCATCTTTTTCCATCAAGAGTATTTTCAGGGGGCGGGGCAGCAGCCACATGTTTTTATTGTTATCATCATTGCTTCCATCATTTGAAAAGCTTTCCCTGTGCCCGACTTCATTTCCAATGTAATAGCTTATTTCCAAGACCCTTCCACCCTTGTTTTTGGTTGAATTCTCACCATTTATATCCAGCAACTTTTTATTTCCATAAAATTCTATTTTGATAATATGTTCTCCAATACTATCATCAACATTTATAACAGGTGTGCTCCAGTTTACATTATAATCTCTGTCAATCATAGCATTATATGGGGGGTTTGGCAAGGTTGCCACCAAGCTACCATCTATATACACCTTTGCATATACTTTGGCAGTTGAATTTCTCAATGAAAGAGACGTTTTTATTCTAAAACCATATATGCATACCTTTATCCCTGCATCTGCATATGGAACCAAGTCTTGCTCATCGGGTATGCCATCATTATCATCATCCGGGTCTTCATTGTCACCGATGCCGTCTCCGTCGCTATCTTTCCATTCATGTGGATTATGGGGAAATGCATCATCTTTATCAGGTATGCCGTCTCCGTCGCTATCTTTATTGGGATTAAAAACGCTTTTATAATTTTTATAAATAAAGGGCGTAGCTATAATGATAATTAAAATTATGATGATTGCCATGAATATTATTATTAAATTTCTTTCCTTTCCTAACATTTAAAAAATAATGGAGAATTGCTTAAAAATTTATTCATATTATCCGCCATTTTGTTTCTTCTCCCATGTCTTCAAGCTCTATGCCCGCTTTTTTTAACTCATCTCTTATTGCATCCGCAACCTTATAATTTTTCTCCTTTCTTGCTTTTTTTCTAATTTCAATTAGCTCCTCTATTATTTCCTTAGCCTCTCCTTTTATTCCATATTTCTCTCCAATTTTTCTGATTGCTTTCTCATTGATTGCTTTCTCTTCCTGAAAGAGTGTAAGAACATGTGCCATTCTCATAAATTCTTTTAAAGCATGATTGCAGAGTTTTCTGTTTGGCTTTTCTTTTTCCATCAGGAATTTATTTGTTTCCTTTACAAAATCAAATAAGCTTTCGAGAGCTTTTGGAGTGTTGAAGTCATCGTCCATTGCCTCCTCAAATTTTCTCTTTGCTGTTTTTATTTCTCTTAAATATTCTCTTTCAACTTCATCAAGCTCTTTTTCATTTAATTTCCCTTCTTCAGCAAATTCTTCAAGTTTTTCTTTTGCTACTCTTAACCTTTTCAATGAATTTTCGGCATTTTTTAATGCTTCTTCACTAAAATCAGCAGGGCTACGGTAATGATAAGAAGCAAAGAAGAATCTTAATGTATCACTTCTCCACTTTTTCAGTGCTTCTCTCAGAAGAATAACATTGCCAAGTGATTTGCTCATCTTTTCCCCTTCCACCTTAAGCATTCCTGAATGAAGCCAGTAGTTAACGAATCTCCTTCCATATGCAGCTTCAGCCTGTGCAATCTCATTTTCATGATGAGGAAATATGAGGTCTGCTCCGCCGCCGTGCACGTCAAAAGGCATGCCGAGATATTTTGAACTCATGACAGAACATTCAATATGCCACCCTGGTCTTCCATAACCCCATGGGCTTTTCCATTTTGGCTCGCCTGGCTTGGCTGCCTTCCATAATGCAAAATCTTCTGGCTTCCTTTTCTTTTCTTCAGGCTTTATTCTTGCCCCAGCCTTTATTTCATCCATCTTTTGATTTGAGAGGCGACCATAATCCCTGAATTTCTCAACACTGAAATAAACATCTCCATTTGCAACGTATGCAAATTTTTTTTCTACGAGTTTTTCAATCATTTCAATCATATCATTTATGTGCTCGCTTGCCTTTGGATACAAATCTGCTGGTTTTATTCCCAGCTTGTTCATGTCCTCAAGGCATCTCCTTGCATAATATGCAGAATATTCTAAAGCATCCATTCCAGCCTCATTTGCAGCTTTTATTATTTTATCATCTATATCTGTTATATTCTGAACATAAAAAACTTTGTAGCCTTTATATTCGAGATACCTTCTAATTATATCAAATGCAACATAAGTGCGGGCATGCCCTATGTGGGCATCGCTATATGTGGTCATGCCACATACGTAAAGCTTAACAATGCCTTCTTCCATTGGAATAAATGGCTCTTTCTGCCTTGTTAGTGTATTATAAATTTTAAGCATATTCTGTATTTTATCCTTGTTAAAAAATTTTTATACTGGGGACATGCCATGAAAGAAGAACATAGAAAGAATCGTTACTACCGTAAATAAAATTATAGAGGATGGCAAAGACTTTCCAATCTGATACATATATTCTATTTTATCATCCCCCTCATCAATTCCATTTGCAAGTCTGTTCAATAAAAAAATAAGCTCCATTATATATACACCGATTACAAGAACAAAATAATTTGGCTTTATATTTACAAAATTTGCAGAAGCAAATGTTTCTTCAGCTGGCATTTTTAGAAGCGTTGTAGAAATCAATTGTGTTATTCCAAGGGTTACGCCTGCAATTATGGGAGCAAATATATTTGCTGTTGTTCTTAATGTGGATGTCAAAGTGGCAAGAGCATTTTTTATACTTTTCTCAACATTTTGCAATTGCTTCAAATGGTCAGCTATTTTAATGATGGCAACGCCAGCAGCAACATAACTTTTTTTCACGCCCTCCGCCAGCAACCGCATTATTGCCTTTATCCTGCTTGAATAAACATGCTTTAATGAACCAAAGTTTTCATCAAACAATGCCTCCTTTGTATTCATCCTCATTGAAAGAAGATTAAAAGATGTTTTTTCAAAAACTTCACCAATTTTTGAACCTTCGAGAGCATGAGATGCATAAATGAATGCTTCTTCAGCTGGCTTCCCTTCCATTATTCTTTTTCCAAGAACATACAGGGCATCACCAAACTCATTCTCCATTTTTTTGATATCATCTCTTATTTTTTTATATGGTGTGTAGGTGGATATTGAATATGTTGCAACCAATGCTGAAAAACCCCATAATGCTATCAAACTTGATGGAAAAAAAGGTGAGGAAAAGAATTTTGAAAAAATCAGTCCTGCTATGACAACAATAAAAGCTGTCAGCAACGCTACAACTACATTTCTCTTTTTGTTCACTCCCCGCAACTTTGGATGGTCATTAGGTATTGGTGTCATAGAAAAGGTGGCGGGGCGTGCCATCAAAATTTTTCGGATATAAATAAAAAGGATTATTGGAAGCAGGATGTCATAAAATATGAATACTTCTATTATTCCTATTCGAAATTTCATTTTTATAAGAGAAAGAGCAGGAAAC
>JAGGYX010000154.1 GCA_021162305.1 Thermoplasmata archaeon
AGCATCCCAACAAGTTTTGAGGAAAATCTCGCCAGCGGGGCGCCATCTATTATGTCGTGGTCAACGCTTATGAGGAAACGTAAAAAGTCTCTTTCTTCCATACTTTCTCCTCTTTTTACAACCTTCTTCGTTATTCCTCCAATGCCAATTTGCGTTGTATAATGTCCTCCAACTATTATAAGCCATCCATCAAAACCGGGCATTCCAATAGATGTTACGCCAGTTGTTCCCATGTATTTTTTTCTCATAAATGCATTTCTTCCAACAATAGCTAACAAAATCCGTTGCACAAAAGAGGGTGCTCTCAAAGCAAATTTCTCAAATTTTGAAAGCTTTCCCATCACTTCTGTTTCCTTTCCAATGTTTTCCATCTGGGCATTTCTTATTTCCTTGGTTATTTCTTCTATGCTTTTTTCATTTGCCTTCCTTATTATATATGCCCTTGGCCTTGCCTCGCCTCCTGCTACTCTTTCAACAGGAACTGCAACATCAATATCTTCGAAATACACCAGTTTTCTTTTTCCATGCCTTATGGCATTGAACTCCTTTTCTTCTTTCATAATTTCTGCCACGCACTTTACAATCCATCCTGTAAAAGAAATATCCCTACCATCCTTCTTTGCATTTTTGATGACAGCTCTGGCTTTTGTAACATCTGCTTCAACCAGAACATGTATAATGTGCTTTTTTCTTGCCTCCTCAAGCAATAAGGATATATTTCTTCTTTCTTTGGAAAAGGATTTTATTTCGTATTTTCCCAATTCCATGCTTTAAAGCAGGAATACTTTTATAAAAATGGCGATTTTATTATCTATCGTTTATACCAAATTTTTTATATACTTGTCAAATTACAAATCCATGCAAGATAGAAAAGAAATTGAGATTCCATCCACACTTGCGAAAAAAATTGAAGAAAGGATAAAGGATGCCTCTTTCAAATCCGTTTCAGAGTACATAACCTATGTGCTTCAGGAAATAATAGAGAATAGTGAGGATGAGGAAGAAACTTTTAGTGAGGAAGAGGAAGAGAAAATAAAAGAAAGACTCCGTGCCTTAGGTTATTTGGATTAAGATGGATGAATACAATTACATTGTATCAGGACTGGAAAGGTCTGGCACATCGATGATGATGCAGATACTTTATAGAGGGGGTGCTGCCGTCGCCTTCGATAAGTCTCGTAAACCCGATGTGAATAATCCAAAGGGCTATTTTGAGCTTGAGGGAGGAAAGATAATAAACAGACTGATGGAGGGAACATTTCCAATGGAGAGATATAAGGGAAAATTCATTAAAATTACAGCATATGGTTTAAAATTTTTGCCGGAAGGAAAATACAAGATTGTGTATATGACAAGAAATCTTGATGAAATAATGGATTCAATGGAAAAAATGTCAGGACCCATAGACAGGCAAGCAGAAAAGCCACTGCTTGACAAATTGAATAGATATATCATACGGTTAATGGAAAAGAGAGATGACATTGATTATATTATTGTTAAATATAATGATGTTATCAGAAACCCAAAAAAAGAGATAGCAAGGGTTAATGAATTTCTGGGAGGAATGCTTGATGTAGATTCTGCTGCAAAGGCAGTGGATCCGAAGCTTTATAGAAATGTTAGAGAGGGTGATAAAAATGAATAGGGGAGTTGTTGTCTGGTTTACAGGATTACCATGCTCTGGAAAAACAACAATTGCAAAAGAAGTTAAAAAATTTCTCGAGGAGAAGGGTATAGATGTTGAATTACTTGATGGGGATACTGTAAGGGACTATATAAGGAATAAGGATTTTTCCAAAGAAGGAAGAAACAAGCATCTCCGCTACATAGCATTGATGGCAAAATTGCTGGCGCAGCGAGGCGTTGTTGTGCTGTGTTCTTTCGTAAGTCCATATAGAGAGAATCGCGATTTTGCCCGCTCCATATCAGAAAATTTTGTTGAAATTTATGTAAATACTCCCTTGGAGGTGTGCATTCAAAGAGATGTAAAGGGAATGTATAAAAAAGCTTTAAATGGAGAAATAAAAGGATTCACAGGCGTTGATGACCCATATGAAGAACCAGAAAATCCTGAGCTTGTAATTGAAACGCAAAAAGAAAGTGTGGAAGAAAGTGCATCGAAGGTAATATCAAAATTAAAGGAGCTTGGATATTTAAAGGCATAATGGAATCGTCTTTTTATAATAAATCCATTCCCCATCATACTCAATCAATGCTGAATATACTTTCATTCCCTCAGAAAGTCCTCTGTAAAATATTTCTGCAAATTTTTTATCAATAATTTCATTTGGTTTGAAACAGTGGGAAGGAACAAAAATTAGAAATAAAATGATTCCTTCATAGCCATTTTGCAGAGCGTTCATCAACTCCATGAGATGGCGCCGCCCTCTCGCCGTGGGGGCATCTGGAAACATTGCTTCTCCATTTTCTTCAAATGTGCATCCTTTCACTTCCATTAAAATTTTTTTATCCAGCAAAAAATCTATTCTGCTTTCTCCATATTTTATTTCTTTATCAATTTTGCTTGCTTTAAATGGAATGCCAGCTTCAATTAACTTTTCTGCAATTCGGGAATGAAAAAATGAATTTGTGAGAACCCATTTGGTTTTTCTTTTTCCATAAGCTCTTTTCAGCAAAACCTCATTTCCTTTATACAAAAGTCTTTCGAGCCTTCCTGAATCATGAATATGAACTTGCTTTTCTCCGGCAATTCCCAAAAATTTATTTATTCTTTTCTCAAACATTTCTTTTTTATCTGCCTTTAATTTCATCAGCTTCATTATTTTTGAATCATATAGAATTTAAATAACATTATTCAATAAAAGCCGGCTCATATATTTCCCATTTTCCATCTCTCCATCTCTCTATTTTTATATCTCCTATGCCATCTATCATCCCATTTATTTTTGCTATTAATATGCCACCATTTCCCTCATTTTCGTATCTACGGGAGGAAAAAATTGTCAGGCATGCCTCATATGCAATTATGCCATTCATCGTATAATCATGTCCTCTTATGAAAGCTTTTGCATTTATTCTGTTTAAGAATTCAGCCAGCATTTTTTTATCAAATTTAAAGCCAGCTCCTCTATATACTGGCGATAATGCCACATCGCTCCATGTTATTTCTTCTATGGCATCAACATCATTTTTGTCTATACTCATATTTTTTCTTGGAAATCCTCCATGGGCAGCATATACATTATTTGCTAAAGCCATTAAGGGCATTTCCATAAATGCTTTTACATAAAGCTCATACAAGGAAGGGCAGCTTTGCTTTACTTCATATTCAAATTCATTTGGAAAGCATGGTATGGCATAATTTGCCTCATGATTTCCTTTAAGCAGGAAAATTTTATCTGGATGCCTTGTTTTCATTTCCAGAAGGAAATTTATATTTGGAATTGAAGAGTCAACATCGTCCGGTGCTCTATCTACATAATCCCCCAGAAATAGCAGGGCATTATAATTTTCTTCAAAAAATTTCTTCACTATGGCTTTGCTTATAACAACATCGCCATGAGTGTCGCCAGCCACCATTATGTTGCCATGCAGTTTTAGAAAGGCTGGCTCTTTCTTCATTGCTTCTATTGCTTTTTCAATTTTTTCCATAAAATAAATTCATTTATATATTTAAGAAATATTTTAGATTGAAATGATTTCAATAGTTGTTCCAGTATACAATGAAAAGGATAATATAAAGCCATTATATGAAAAAAGAAAAGAAACATTGGACGATTTTGAGATTATTTTTGTTGATGATGGAAGCAACGATGGCACATATGAAGAAATAAAAAAATTGCATGATATCGATGACAGAATAAAATGCATCCGCTTCACCAGAAATTTTGGGAAGACGCCTGCTTTAATGGCTGGTTTTGATGCTGCAAAAGGTGAAATTATTGTTACAATAGACGGCGACCTGCAAAATGACCCCGCTGACATCCCAAAAATGATTGACATGCTTAATAGCTATGATGTTGTAAATGGCTGGCGTTATGAAAGGCGTGACCCAATAACAAAAAGACTGCCTTCAAAAATATCAAATATGCTTTCTCGCTGGCTAACTGGGCTGTCGTTGCATGATTTCAATTGCGGACTAAAGGCATATAAAAAAGAAGTACTCAATGACTTAGAATTATATGGGGAGATGCATCGCTACATCCCAGCCATTCTCGCATGGCGTGGATATAAGGTTGGCGAGATAAAAGTAAGGCATCATGAAAGAATGCACGGCAGGAGCAAGTATGGCGGCATTCGCCTCTTTCGCGGCTTGATGGACTTGGTGAATTTCAAGTTCTGGGCTGGTTATTCAACACGCCCTCTTCATTTTTTTGGCGGAATTGGACTTTCAATCTTTTTTATTGGCTTTATCATCTCGTTATATTTGCTCATTCTGAAAATATTCTATCATGTGGCTCTTTCAAATCGTCCTCTTTTATTGCTCGGCATACTCATGCTTTTGGTTGGCTTGCAGATTTTTCTTACAGGCTTTATGGCAGAGATGGTCATAAGAGGGTATTATTCTGGAAAAAAAACATATGTTATAAAGGAGAAAATTGAATGAAATATTCCATACTGGTTACAGCAAAAAGACTGTCTGAATTGAAGGAACTTTTTAAATCGATTGAGGAAATCGACTATGATAAGGACAATTTTGAAGTAGTTGCAGTTGTCGAAGAGATTGATGTCAAACTTTCCCCAAATTTCAGGCTTGTATTCAAAAAAATTGATAAAAAAGGAATAGCTGCAGGTAGAAATGAAGGAATAAAAGTTGCATCTGGAGATATATTTGTTTTTACTGATTCAGATTGCAAGGTGCCAAAAAACTGGCTTTCAACTCTTGAGAAATATGACGAAGACGCCATTGCAGGAAATGCACGACTTTATTACAAAACAAAATTTGGAAAATTCGCTTCTTTCATTGGATATCCAGCAGGTGGCAACCTTGGCTTCGAAAAAGTTTTTGAAGTTGAGAAAGGATATGCATCACAGCTAAGCACATGCAATGCAGCAATAAAAAGCAAAATAGCAAGGAAATTAAAATTTGATGAAAACTTGATGGGAAGCGAAGACAAAGACATTTCAATCAGGCTTATTGAAAATGGATACAAAATAAAATACGCTCCAGACTGGTATGTTTTCCATCCTTCCAAGGATTACATAAATGAATTTGCAAAATGGATGTTTAACAGAGGAAAGCATGCATATTATTTCGTGAAAAAATATGGAAAGAGTAAAAAGGACTGGAAAAAGCACATAAAGGCGATTTTAATGCTTTCTTTTCCTTCCAATGTAATAACATTTTCTCTTTTCTCTCTTGGCTTTTTAATCCAGCTTGTTGGATACGTATCATGTTATGTAAAAATTTATAAATAACATCCATTTTATGGATGTAGAGTGGTAAAATGGTTAGAATAGTTGCCATAGCTATAGCATTCATGCTTTTTGCAACATCAGTTATTCCTTTTAATTCAGCATATGAAGGAATGAATGGAAATTTTATTACTCAGGCTAAAGATGGAAAAACATTATATGTTGGCGGAAGTGGTCCAAATAACTACACGCATATACAGGATGCTATAAACGATGCAAGCAATGGCGATACAATATTTGTATATTCGGGCATATATTATGAAAACGTTGTTATAAATAAAAGTATAAATCTATTCGGAGAAGCTAAAGAAACAACGATAATAGATGGAGGAAAAAGGGAAATTCTGTTTATGTATGTGGAAATGGAGTTTGCATAAGCAATTTCACCATTCAGCATGGCGGAGGCGGATGGCCTGATGCGGGTATCTTTATTCGGTCAAGAGATAATGTAATTTCCAATAATATCATAAAGAATAACCGAATTGGTATCATCATAATGGATTTGGTATCCAAGCGCAATAAGATATGTGAAAATATGGTTGTTAATAATACAGAGACAGGGATAGAGCTTTCTAATGCTGAAGGAAATATTGTTAGGGAAAATAATGTACTATGCAATGGAGGTGATGGGATAACAATTGCCGATGCCGGGTCCAACACTATTGAAAAGAATGTTTTGACAGATACAATTTATCTGGGAAGAGCATACGGAAATATTGTAAAAGACAATTCTTTTAGCGAGGGAGGAATAAGAATTTGGCATTCTTCTCATAATAAACTTCTAAATAATATGATAAATGAAAAACCAATTGTGTATTTGGAAGGTAAAACAGATTTAGAAATAAATGAAGGTGCACAGGTCATACTTGTAGAGTGCAAAAGAATTACAATAAAAAATTTGAATATTTCGAATACATGTTGTGCCATCCATCTTTCATTCTGCAATGAATGCACTGTTGAAGAGAATATTCTGGAAAGAAATTCCTACGGTATCGAAATGTATTCGTGCAAAAGAAACTTCCTAAAAAGAAATACTCTCAAGAATAATGGGTTAGGCATATGGCTTGAGATGGACTCTAACATGAACAAAATTTTCGGTAACAATTTTATAGAAAATAATATACATGCAACTTTTTCTGTCTCTTTCCACAATTTTTGGCTTCGCAACTACTGGGATAACTGGAAATTGCCTTTGCCAAAACCCGTTTTTGGTTTCGTTTTTGGTTTTCCATGGATTCAATTTGACTTTATACCTCGTGCGATGCCGTATAGAGGTGAAAAATGAAAAGAGTTGCAACAATTTTGGTTATTACTTTACTAATCACTTCTGCAATCGCCAATGAAAGAGAAAATTATGATAGCATAGAAAATGATAATAGCAATGTTTTATATGTAGGTGGAGCTGGAGAAGGAAATTATACTCATATTCAGGCTGCAATAAATGCCGCCAATGATGGCGACACCATATTTGTATATGATGATTCATCACCATATCATGAAAATATTGTTATAGACAAAAGCATCACGCTAATTGGAGAGAATAAAAATACAGTCATCATGGGAAAAGGAGAAAAAGATGTTGTTTACATATGTGCCAGCAATGTCACAATAAAAAATTTTACAATAACAGGAAGCTATATGCCGAATACTGGCACCTATATATTCAATTCAACTGGAAATAAAATTTTTGACTGTATTTTGGAAAATAATGGAATCGCCATTTTCGTAGAAAAATCGAGCAAAAATTTGATATCAAGATGCGATATCTCTCATGGCAGCGATGGCATCCATATCAAATCATCTTCTGAAAACAGAATATATGATTGCAAAATACATAATAACTTTGATGGAATTTTTATCGAATCTTTCGATAGGCATTCATGCAGCAATTCAATAGAGAAATGCAATGTATATTCAAACGATGACAATGGAATGGAATTATTTGAAGCATGCGATACAAACATTTCGAATACAAACATTTCCAATAACAGATATGGATTGGGCATATATTCTTCCATAAATGTTTCTGTTTCAAATTGTAGATTCATGAATGACGGCATTCGCCTTCAAGGAGATAGATTGCAACATTTTATTCATAAAATGGAAAATGTTACCATAAATGGAAAACCCCTTCTATATTTTATAAATCAACAGG
>JAGGYX010000194.1 GCA_021162305.1 Thermoplasmata archaeon
ATATAATCCTCCATATCCAAAAGGAAAAGATGGAAGTTTGAGAGCCTATATCATAAATGAAAGCAAAAATAAATGGGTGATGACATCATATTCAACATGGAGTGGAAATGTAAAGCTTGAAAGCAACAATGGCTATACAATGCTTGGAAGAACAAGTAGAAGGACAAGTAACCTACATGCTTTTGTTTCATTGAAATGCAACACTAGCAATGCATGGATGCGCTGGAAAGAAATAAATGATTCAGCATGGATAGAAGATGATTTTAATGGTTCAATAGCAGCGAATATGAGCAATGTTGCAGGTATGAAAGTAAAGCTTGAATTGCATTGCAATGGCAAGCAAGAAGGAAAATGGAGTCAGATTGCTTTTGATAATGTAAAAGTGAGAAAATATTATTACGAGGAGCCGAGCTATTACATTGGAAAAGAATCCAATGCAAAATCTCAAATAAGTGTGCAAGATAAGCCTGCCTCGATAGAAAATATGCACGAAGTAGAGAATACAAATATAGATGAACGTACAAACGTCCCCGATTTAATTATGATTGCTATGCATTTTGGAAGCCATGAAGGAGATGAAAATTACATGAAAGAGGCGGATTTGAATAAAGACGGTGTAATAGACATACTTGATATGATAATGGTGGCTATAGGAGAAACAGCATAAGCTCTTCCTTCTATTTTCCTCATTCATTTACCGAAAGGATTAAAAATTTACATCCTTTTAGTTATCATGAAAATGATGTATTTATTAATTAGCACATTAATTATTGCAACAGTTTTTTCTGCTGGGTCAATTCAACCAGCTAAGAATGCGATAGTAATGCTTGAATGGAGCGATGGAAAACACAGCTATACAAATGAAACACTTACTGGCAACGATGGCTATTATGAAATGAATGTTGCTCCTGGAACAATAAATGTTTCAGCAGGAATTGGTTTTGAGAGAGGAAATGAGTTTTTAATGATTGGAAACTGGTCTGGCAATTTTTCCATTAACGGGACAGAATGGAGAAATTTCACTCTTTTTATGCCAGTTGAAAATTCAAAAATATATGGCTATTTATATGATAACGCCACTCATGCAGACATAGAAGCAAATGTTTCGATTTATTTTGAAGCATTCGATAAAAAATATGCTGGATTGAATTATACAATTGCTAATGGTTACTATGAAATTTGGTTACCAGCAGGAAGTGTTTTCATTGATGTTTCTGCAAATGGCTATGCCTCATCTTTTTATGAATTGAATATAAGCGAAGGGGAGCAGAAAGAAGTTGATTTTTATCTTGATAAAATAGCAGTGCCTCCATTAACAGCATGGGTGAAAGGATATGTTAAAAGCATTGATGGACAGCCAATAAACAATGCAAGCGTTTCCCTCTTCATGGAAAATTATTCTAATTTCATATTTACTCCTCCAAATGGATATTTTGAGTTCCATGTTCCGGCTGGAAATGGAATGATAGCAGTTTCTGCCAGCAATTTCTTTTCAAATTTTTTGAATATAAGCGTTGGTGAAAACGAAATAGTATGGGCAAATATAACATTGCAGCCTTTACCGCAAGACAATGCATGGGTCAGCGGGCATGTTTATGATGACGATGGCAATCCTATAGCAGGAGCCAATGTGAGTGTGAGAGGAAGCATAATAATAATGATGGCAAATCAGACATATTTTGAGAGAAATGGCACAACAGACCCGAATGGCTATTACAACATATCTGTTCCTGCCATAAATCCTGTGTGGTATCCGTTTCCGCCGCCTGGCATTCTCATAAACGCAAGTGCAATAGATGTCGTATATGCATATGCAGATGGATATTTTGATAACTATACAGTTTTGGCACCACCATCGAATATTATCCAGCCGGGGCAGACATTGAATGTTGATTTGGTGCTGGATACCATGCCAGAAGAAAATTGCATTGTAAAAGGATACATTTATCTCTCCACGCAGCAGCCATCGCCTCCCAAACATATATTATATGTAGGTGGCTCTGGTGAAGGAAACTATAGCAGCATACAGGCAGCCATTGAAAACGCAAGCAATGGCGATACAATAAAAGTTTATCCTGGCATATACAATGAAAACGTTATCGTAAATAAGGAAGTGAAAATCATAGGGGATCCTGCCATAGATGCAAATGGTGGCTATGGAATAGAGATAGTGGCAAATAATGTTGGCATAGAGAATTTCACAATATATAACTTCTCTATAGGCATATACGCCCATAACATAGAAAATGTAACAATATCAAATTGCACAATCTATAACCCATCCCAGCATGGAGCGGGAATAAAATTTGAATATGTAGAGAAGAGTGTAATTAACAATACAAGCGTAAATAATACATGGGATGGAATCCATCTGAGATATTCCTCTTACAACACAATAAGCAATTGCGTTTCCCACAACAATGGAGCAAGCGGAATTTTTCTATTCTCATCATCAAATAACAACATAACAAATTGCACCTCAAGTAACAACAGAGATGGAATGTATATTGACAATGCGGCAGGCAAAAACAATATTATAAGATACAACACATTTTCTAACAACAATCGATATGGCATAATCATAACATATTCAACTGCCAATTATATCTATCTGAACAATTTTATAGATAATGCAGATAACGGATATAGCACGTCTGGTAACATTTTCCATTCTCTATCCACAATATCATACAATTATAGCGGAAATGGATATGAAAATTATCTCGGCAATTACTGGAGCGATTATAATGGCAACGATGTCAACAACGATGGGATAGGAGATGAATCATATGCCATCGATAGCAATGTTTATGATGACTATCCTTTAATGATGCCATGGGAGAATTATTTTGGTGTATATGGAAAAGTTTATAACATCAATAGAAACATGTGGTACGATTCTATCCAAGATGCAATAGATGATGCAATGCCAGGAGATACAATAAAAGTTTATCCTGGCATATATGATGGACCAATCATATTAAACAAAGAATTAAAGCTTGTTGGTGACCCAAGCATAGATGGGCATCGCAGCACAGGAATAAGCATAGAAGCAAGCAATGTTAGCATAGAAAACTTCACCATATACAATTCTTCCTATGGGATTTATGTTCACAATGAATCATTCACATTGCATAATA
>JAGGYX010000098.1 GCA_021162305.1 Thermoplasmata archaeon
CGCAACTGAGATGTCAAGGAAATAAGCAGATTACAGTTTCCTCTTGATTTTATCCCGATCTGTTAGTATTATGTAAAAATCTTATACCAACAGAACACATAAACAATAGGAGCTAATATGCCAGAAAAACCGACCATCGAAGAGATAATCCATGGAAGCAAGCACTCGATTAAGCTTTTCTCCAAGTCTGAGGTAAGCAATTTGGAGAAGTATTTATACATGAACGAGAAGGGGAAGCCCTATTTCAAGGGTGTGCCCGGTGATCGCGATAGACCCGCAAAACCCGAAGAAGTTGTTCGCCAACTTTTCGCCAGAAGGTTAAATAAACAATATGGCTATCCATGGGAAAGAATAAAAATTGAGAAAAACATCGTTTTCGGTTCAGATTATACTTCTAATCGTGCAGATATAGTTGTTATGGATAAAGAAAATAAAGAGGCATACATAATCGTCGAATGCAAAAAGCCAAAAAGAAGCGATGGTCGAGAACAATTAAAATCATACTGCAATGCCGAAGGTTCGCCTATCGGAGTATGGACCAATGGCTCCGAACTGCTCATTCTATATCGAGAAGACCCAAACACTTATCAAAGCCTTTCAAGAATACCAACAGTTGACCAAAATCTTTCCGATGTTCTCGGCGAATCGTGGACAATGAAAGAACTTGAAAAGAACAATAAATTAGTCATCGAAAAAACGACGCTCAAAAAAATTATTCTCGATATGGAAGATATCGTTTTAGCGCACGCTGGAGTTGATGCGTTCGAGGAAGTTTTTAAACTCATCTATGCGAAGCTTTACGATGAGTGGAAAGGTTCCAATAATGAAAATTATTATCTAAAATTTAGAGTTCACGGAGACAATCCAACAGAATTAAAGGACAAAATCGATAGATTATTCGATGATGCAAAAAGAAAATGGAGCGGAGTATTCGATTATGGCGAGAAGATAAAATTGACGCCCGAACAATTGAAAGTTTGTGTTTCATTTTTACAGGATGTCAAACTTTTCAATTGCGATTTGCGAGTAATAGACGAGGCTTTCGAGTATCTCGAAATAAAAGTCGGCAAGGGCGAAAAAGGACAATATTTCACTCCCCGCCATGTAATCGATATGTGCGTGAAAATGCTCAATCCAAAAAGAGATGAGTATATGATAGATACCGCTGCTGGTTCCTGTGGTTTCACTGTGCATACGATTTTTTATGTTTGGGGACACAAGTTTCGAGCTAAAGGACCGACTGCAAAAGAAGCCGCTTATGCCGCAGAAATGGTATATGGAATCGATTTCGATGCTCGAATGGTGAAAATTGCCAAAGCATTAAATATCATTGCAGGCGATGGCAAAACTCATGTTTATCGGCTCGATTCGCTAAACCCCAAAACTTGGAATCTCGGCGATGAACATCCACTATTGGATAGATTAAGACATTTCGATGACCCCGAGATGGACAAATACAATCGAGATAATTTGAAAGAATTTGCCTTCGATATCCTTATGACAAATCCACCATTTGCCGGAGACATCAAAGATACGAGAATCATTAAATATTATGATATTTCCAAAAAACCAAATGGGAAGTATCCATCAAAAATCGGTCGCGATATTCTATTCATCGAGAGAAATCTCAATTTTCTAAAACCCGGTGGCAGAATGGCAATCGTTCTTCCGCAAGGGAGATTCAACAATACGAGCGACGAAAGAATTAGAAAATTTATCGCAGAGCGAGCAAGAATTCTCGCTGTCGTCGGATTGCATCCCAACACTTTTAAGCCTCACACAGGAACGAAAACAAGTGTTCTTTTCCTTCAAAAATGGAACGATGACCCGAACGCGGGTCCGCTTTGCCCCAAAGTCAATGATTACCCGATTTTCTTTGCAGTTTCCGAAGAAGGCGGAAAGGACAACAGCGGGGAATATATTTTTGAAAAGGACGAAAACGGAAAATTAAAATTAGATGAATTTGGACATCCGATAGTTCATCACGATTTGGATGAAATCGCAGATGCGTTTATCGAATTTGCGAAAAAAGAAGATTTTAGCTTTTGGAAATGAATGAAAAAAGAATACATATTTTTTTTGACGAAAGATTGCCTGTTAAAGAACTAAAATGTTATTGGACTTATTATGGAATATTAATTATAGACTCAGAATACTATGAAGAATGTTTGAATTGCATTTTGAAAATAAAAAACAAATGGAGAATTGATAAAACATTACATTTTACTGATATAGGAAATAATCAAGATGAAATAAATTGCTGCTGTTGTTTACTTGAAATGTTTAAAAATAAAGCTTTTGAGGAAAAATGTTTTTTCTATCTTTTCGGATTAGATACTCAAAAAATTGATACTAATTTATGGGAAGGAAGCAGAGCTACAAAGAAGGATAAAATGTTTGATAAATTCTTTGAGATTTCTACATGGTCAGCATTAAGATGGTTTTTTCTATATAATGATTCAAAAATTGAAGAATTGGTAATTGAAGACTTTGTTGCAGAAGAAAGATCTCGTCATTATTCTGGTAATTTCGATTCTCTAATTTCAAATGTATGGTTGAGAAATATTGGAAAAGGTAAAAATCTAATCTTCGAAAAAAAGAAAATTTGTGAAATTAGTGATGACTTGGATAAAAGTAAAGATGCAAGAAGTCATTTCATTCAATTAGTTGATTTACTTATAGGTTCAAGTTGTCAATTATTGGATGGTTTAGCTTCAATAGAAGGAAAAAATAGGATTGCAAGAGAAATGTATGAGCCATTGAAAGAAGTATCACAAATAATTCCCAAATATAATGGGGATTTTTTTAAGAAAATTGGAGTAGGGTTTTTCCCAAAAGAGAGAAGAACAAAGAAACAAATTCTAAACGGAAATTATGGAAATCAATTCTATTCAAATAGAGAATTTGCCTGTGAAAGAGAATCATTTGTAGGAGATTTATTTAATTAAGGAGCAACTAATGGCTGTATGGAGCATTGTTAAATTTAGCGAACTGGGTGATGACTTAAGAATTGATGCTGAATTCTATCATCCTGAATTTATAAATATGAGAACTAAACTCAAAGAAAAATCAATACCTATTAGAAATATTGCGCAAATTATATATGGAACAACACCTTCCGGAGCAAAATTTTATGATTATGGAATTCCTTTTATTAGAAGTCATGATTTTAAAAATGGTTTTGTAAGAAATACATTTGTTTATTGTTCAAAAGAACATAATAAAAATAATAAGAAATCTCAAGCAAAACCCAATGATGTATTAATAGCTGCAGTGGGTGCTACAATTGGCGAAGTTGCAAAAATACCTTTTTGGATTAAAGAAACTCAGATTAATCAAAATGTAGCCTTATTAAAAATTAAGGATAATAATATAGTTTCAGGAGCCTTTTTGGCATCATTTTTAATGAGCAGATTTGGAAATTTTCAATTGGGTTGCCTCACTACTGGCAATGCACAACAATATTTAAATTCATTTCAAATTGGTAGAATAAATGTTTATATTCCTACAAAAAAACAGAATATTTTAATTTCAAAATTATGGGAAAAAGCAGAATATCTATATAATTATTCTCTTTCCCTTCTCTCCACCGCAGAATCTCTTCTTCTTTCCGAGCTTGGGCTTGATAAACTCGAACTGCCGAAAACAAAATGGAATATCCGCAATTATTCCGAAACGGAAGAAGTAGAAAGAATGGACGGAGAATACTTTTTGCCGAAATATTATGCACTGCTGGAGAAAATTAAAAATTCAAAATTTGGTTTTGCTCCGTTACTTTCAAAAGTAAAGCACAAAAGCAAAATGATGAAGCCAAGAGAAGATAAAGAATATGAATATATTGAGCTTGCCGATGTTGACCAATCTATTGGAACAATAACAGAAGCAAGTAAAATAATTGGAGCAGAATTGCCGAGTCGCGCGAGAATGCCACTTGAAGCAAGAAATGTTATTCTTTCATCAGTCGAAGGAAGCATAGATAAAGTCGCAATCATACCAGAAGAATTAAATAATGCTATTGGTTCAACAGGTTTTTTTGTCTTTGAAGAAAAAGAATATACATCAGAGTTGCTTCTTGTTTTGCTTCGCCTCGATATTTTAAAAGAACAATTTGTTAGAGAAGCAAGAGGAACAATATTGACAGCTATAAATCAAAATTCTTTAAGCAATATTATAGTCCCAGAAGTTCCAGAACCACTTATGAAAGAGATTTCTGACAAAGTCCGCGAAGCGCACTCTGCACGAAAAGAAGCAAAAAAACTTCTCGAAGAAGCAAAACACAAAGTCGAAGAAATGATATTGAAAGAATAACCGTATTAACACGAAAGAGGCGGCGTGGAAGACAGCCGAGGCACCCCCTTCAAGCAAATTGTGAATATTCTCGATTTCACGATAAAACAGATGAAAAAGATAGACAAAATAGCGGATGTCTAAGAAATTACTGAAATAATTTTTGAGGTAATTCTTAGCCTGCCCAACTCCATTCAAAGATTTTTCTTATGTAACCAACCGCCAGAAATTTTCGAGCCGTTTTGAGGCAGTTCTGAAGCAGTTTAAAGGCTGTTTCA
>JAGGYX010000162.1 GCA_021162305.1 Thermoplasmata archaeon
ATTAATTTCATTTCTTCTCTTATATCTAATAATAGATTTGGTAAATTTATTAACCAAATGTATTTTCTGCATCCCATCCACCAAAATATATGAAAAAGACTTTAGAAAATAATCGGGTCATCTACTGCCAACCAACGAAAATCTTAAATATAACCGCTTATATATTTTTAAGCAATTCTGCTTTTAGGAGGTGATAAGATGAGGGTTGGGATATTTGGTCAGGGATATGTTGCTTCCATACTGGCTATTGGGCTACAACGCATTAAGAATGGAGAGATTGGCTATGAAGGCATACCATTTGCAGATAAATTGCCATATCGCATTGAAGATATAGAAATTGTGACTGCATTTGATATCGATGCAAACAAAGTTGGCAAGAAGCTTTCTACAGTGGCAAAGCAATACTGGCAGAATGGCATAAAATTTGATAGAGATTATATAATAAAGGAGGGATATAGAGACCAGAGAGGAAAAGGTCTGGAAGTAGATATAGAGGAAACGGTTGGAAAGCTTATTGATGAATATGAAAAGAAAAACATAGATGTTTTTGTAAACCTTATAACAACTGAATCAGCACAGCCATTCATGAATGCAAAAGAATTCCATAATGCAATAAAAAGAAATGACATTGACAGAATCTCACCAAGCCAGCTATACTTCTATTCAGTAACTCAATATGAAAAGCCAGCATCGTTTATAAATTGTATTCCAACACCTCTTGCCAATGATCCCGCCGCCGTGGAGCTTGCAGAAGAAAACAAAGTTACGCTTTTCGGCGACGACGGCGCCAGTGGAGCCACGCCTTTGACTGCCGACATTTTAGAGCATTTGAGGGAGCGTGGGAGAAAAGTGCTGGGCATTGCACAGTTCAATATCGGGGGCAATACTGATTTTCTTTCATTAACTGAAGAGGAGAGAAACAAGGCGAAGGAATTGACAAAAAGCTCTATTGTAGAGGACATACTTGGATATGATGCCCCTCATTACATAAAGCCAACTGGATATCTTGAGCCACTGGGAGACAAAAAATTTGTGGCAATGCACATACCATACATTTCATTCAATGGTGCAGAAGACGAGCTCATAATAAATGCAAGGATAAATGATAGCCCAGCATTAGCAGGATTGATTATTGATTTAATAAGACTTGGATATATGGCTATAGAAAGGCAGCAATTTGGAACAATATATCCAATAAATGCATTTTACATGAAAATGCCAGGTCCAAGAGAAGCAAAGAGCATACCGAAGATAGTAGCATATCATAGAGTAAAGGAATGGATTGAATTGAAGGTCGAGAAGGAAATAATAGGCTAAAAGAAATCCTCATCCACACTATCTTTTTTTATTTTTTCAGCATTTTCTGATATGAACTCATCATATAAATGAATTTTTACAGGCAATGCAAATGGGGCGCCAGGATATGTTATTAAAGCTTCTCCTATCTCCAGAGTCTGTATTTCTTTTTCTAAATGTGAAATATCCTGCTTGGATGAAGATTTCAAAATATTTCTATCTCCTTCATCTGCCAAGCCAAGTATGAAGAAAGTGTTGAGCTGACTCAATACCTCTTCTTTTATAAGCTTTGGCTGCTGTGTTATGGCACACAGTCCAACTTTAAATTTTCTTCCTTCTCTGGCAATCTGGGCAAATATTCCCTCATTTATGACACGTTGAGCTTCCTCAACTGTAATCAATACTGGAGATATTTTTGAGAATTCCTCTTTATTTTTAAACAAAGATTTGTTTTTATTCAATATTCTTCTTGCAAGCATCACTGCAATCAACAATTCCTCATATTCATATAAGCTCGAGGTATCGACCAAAACAACCTTTCCCTCATGCAGTTGCTTTATAATTGCATCAACAATGCTTATTTTCTCATCCTTATGAATTATATCTGATGAATAAATTCTTTCCAGCCTTCTTTTCAAAACATTGAATGTCATTTCCTGTATTCTCCTATCAAATTCATAGGCGAGGGTTTCGCCATCATTCTCTTGCAATTCAATAAGCCATCTTTTTCCATATTTTCCATATAATGAATATAATGCATCTCTCTGGGCTTCGCTAAAATTAAATATTTCTTCAACATCGCTTACATTAATTTCATATGGTGAAATCATTAAATGATTCATGCCATATTCTGGATTTGGAGAATAAACAACAAGTCTTTCTTCTGCCAAAGGATGATGCTTCAATCCCTTACCTGTGCCTTCATAATATTCTCCATGCGGATCAATAATTAAAACTCCATATCTTCCAGCATTCATTATGCTCGCCGCCATAACACGCATTAAATTGCTTTTTCCCATTCCTGTTGTGGCAAATATTCCAATATGATATGGCAAAAGTTTTCCATCTATCCCAACTTTCATGTCTATAATGCTTTCCCCACTCCTAAGCTTCCCAATTTCAATATCTCCCATATATTTTTCCAAGAAGGTGTAATCCTCCTTTCTTGGTTTCCTGACACCAGAAAAATAGCTTGGTATCGTTTTAGGCTTTTTAAATTCATTTTCAACAACATAGCCAAGTGGCTTGCATACGCCTATCTTAAAAAGTCTCCTCTCCTTTTCTATTAGTGTATACTCCTCGTTTCTTTTATCCATCATGAGCATCTCGCCCGCCGCCAGCAGCCCCCAGTTTTCTGGGCCTTCGTGTCCATATTTTATGTCAATGACGCGGAGGAAAAAAATGGCATTGCTTTCTTTATCTTCTGCAACCAGAATTTCCCCTATTTTTACATCTTCATTGTAACTGAAGCGAAAGGTTATCTCGCCTGCACTCCTTCCTATTATTCTTCCAAGCATTTTCTCACATCATATATTCATGATAATCATAAAAAATGTTTTCCCATTCTTGCTCACTCATTCCTGTATGAGATTTAAGCCTATTTTTTATATAATCTGCTTCCTCCTTTTTTATTTCCACAATTCTATGAGCTATGGCAAGCGGGTATGGATAGCCAATGTTTCCAATTTCATTGCATAATGATGCAATCTTTTCCAGCTTTTCTTTTACATTGCCTATAGCATCGACTCTAAAAGCAAATCTTGCATAAGGATGAAATTTGACAGCGTATGTTACATCGTCTATTTTATAAAACCATCTCTTGGCTGGCAGCAATGTGTCGCCTTCTTTTTTTATTAAATAGAGCAATGGCACGCTACCTGTTTTTAGCCCTGTCTTTTTGCTTATTCCAATAATGTTATCATGCATTTCCTCTGGAACTCCATCAATTAAAATTATCTCTGCATTTATTTTATCCACGAGACTCATTTCTTTTTTGCTCCTTATTTTATCAATCTCTCCATCATTTTCAACGATTTCTATCGAAGGTTCAAAAACATGCTTTTCTATCTTGCCATGCTTTACAATCACATATCCTATTCTTACTAAAAAAACTGAAAAGTTGCCAGCATCCAACAACTTTATGCTACTTCCATCTATGGCGGCGATGCTGGCGATGCTTTTCACATCAAACTCAATGAAATTTTTTGCATCAAAGCTCTGCTTTGATTTTGCAATTTTTTCAATAAATTCTGCTGCCTCTTTTAAATCCATGATATTATAAAGGAGGATATTAATATAATCCTATCTGAAATGGAAAATGAGCCATCAGAAAGTTTAAAAATAAAAATTGCATATAATTTCAGAGGGCGATAAATACGAAAAGAAGAAATGTTATTACGCTTCTTCTGGTTTTGAGTATAGTGATTGCTGGATTTATCATAGCAGAAATAAAAAATGGAATCACAAGCAATGTGGAAGCACAGCCAGCACTAACGGGAGGAAATACGCTTTACGTGGGAGGAAGTGGACTAAATAATTATACAAGCATTCAGGATGCAATAGACAATGCAAGTGATGGGGATACAATATATGTTTACTCAGGCATATATTATGAAAATGTTGTAATAAACAAAAGAATAAATCTCGTTGGTGAGGATAGAAATACAACTATTATTGATGGTAGCGGTAGCGGAAACGTGGTGGAGATTACTGCTGACTGTGTGACCATATCTGACTTCACCGTGCAGAACAGCGGGTCAAACTGGAGCGATGCAGGGATAAAGTTGCATGGTGTCCAGCATTGCCGTATTGAATATGTTACAGCCAGCAACAACTACAATGGCATCTACTTGTGGCATTCCAACAACTGCTCCATCACCAACACCAATGCCGGCGGCAACTCGGTTGGTATCTTGCTGGAGGATTCCACCAACTGCTCCATTCGCCACAGCACTGCCAGCAACGACTTAGCTGGCATCGGGCTGGGTTATTCCACCAACTGCTCCATCACTAATACCAATGCCAGCAACAACGATTATGGCATCTGGCTGTCTTCTTCTACCAAATGCTCCATCATCAAGTGCACACTCAGCAACAACAACTATGATGGCATCTTGCTATATTTCTCTACCAACTGCACCATCACTAACACCAATGCCAGCAACAACTGGGAAGGCATCTACCTGGATTCTTCCACCAACTGCTCCATTACCAACTGCACTGTAAGCAACAACAACGATGATGGTATCCACCTGTGGGATTCCACCAACTGCATCATACACAACAACACAATGTTAGACAATGGTATTATGATATATGGCTATGACATTGCCCACTGGAACACTCACACCATTGATACCTCCAATACCGTCAATGGCAAACCTGTCTACTACTGGAAAAATGTTAATGGTGGAACTGTTCCTTCAGGAGCGGGTCAGATTATACTTGCCAACTGCACCAATGTAATGATAGAAAACTATACTGTGAATGATGCAACTGTGGGAATAGAGATTAGCTTTTCATCTCACTGCTCTATCATAAACACCACAACCAGCAACAACCGGGGTGGTATCTGGCTGGCTTATTCCACCACCTGCACTATCACTAATACCAATGCCAGCAACAACTGGGAAGGCATCTACCTGGATTCTTCCACCAACTGCTCCATTACCAACTGCACTGTAAG
>JAGGYX010000208.1 GCA_021162305.1 Thermoplasmata archaeon
GTTTAATAATCATAGATACCATATGGGCATTCATGATTATCCTGCCAATGTATATTTTTCAAAAAATGTTACCGATCATGGTTGACATTACAGTATTTAATTTTATGAAAAGGGAAATAGCCATTGTTGTTTTGTTTCTTATAACCGTTACTCCTTCTATCTCCGTGTTCAATGAAAAAAGTGATGTGGCAGGTTCGCCAATTTTAAAATGTGCCCTTGGATGTGTGCCCATAAAGGAAACAAAAAATATAAGCATAGGAGAGAAACCAGTCATTTCAAGCTCACCTCTTCCTTCAAGCTGGGACTGGAGAAATTATCTCGGGCAGGATTGGACCACGCCAGCAAAAAGTCAGGGAAATTGTGGCTCATGCTGGGATTTTGCTGCCTTAGGTGCTCTGGAAGCAGTAATAAAGATAAGAGAAGGTTGTGCTGCATTCAATCCTGATTTATCTGAGCAATATTTACTTTCATGCCCTCCAGACAGCGGAGGTTGCAACGGATGGGATGCCTATTATGCCTATAAATACATGTACCAGCATGACGGCGCCCTGCTTGAGGACTGTTTTCCATATAGAGCAAATGATGATATCCCATGCTCAAGCAAATGTTCAGATTGGAAAGAAAAGCTTGTTCCATTATCTGGCTATGGTTACATCTATCATCCTGGAAGAGATTATATGAAGGAATTTCTTGTAAACAATGGACCATTTGTTGTTGATATGGCAGTATATAATGATTTCTTTTCTTATAATGGTGGCATATATGAACATCCTGGAAACGAGCCTGCTTCTGCCATAAATCATCAGGTTGTTCTTGTTGGATATGATGACAGCCATCAATACTGGATTTGCAAAAACAGCTGGGGAACATGGTGGGGAGAAAATGGATTTTTCAGAATAAAATATGGAGACTGCCAGATTGAATATGCATTAATATATGCCAATTACAATCCCAATTATTTTGACTGGCCTCCTGTAGCCAATACTGGTGGACCATATACTGGAAAACCAAATGAAGAAATAACATTTGATGGAAGCAAAAGCGTCGATCCAGATGGCGATATTGTCTCATATGAATGGGATTTTGGGGATGGGAGCTCTGCAAATGGAAGCATTGTAAAACATGCTTACTCAAAGGAAGGGATATACACAGTTAGGTTAACAGTTACAGATGGCAATAACCAATCTGATAGCAGCCAATCACTGGTATATGTGGACGAAACTCCCCCAAGCGTTGAAATCAGACAACCAAGAGAAGGATGCATATATTTCTTTGACAGAGAATATCAATGGCTTCTTGGACGACTATTTCATAAGCCAGTTATAATTGGAGGCATAACCATATATGCCCAAGTAAGTGATAACACAGGAATTGAAAAAGTTGAATTTTATATTGATAACAGGCTTGTTAGTGTAGATGAGAACTCTCCCTACCTATATCACTGGGAAAATGCAACAGGAAGGCAACATACAATAAAAGTGATTGCATATGATATAGTAGGCAATACCAATGAAGAAAGTATAAATGTGATAAGAATTGGTTAATCCACAAATACAATCTGAGGAGCTTTTTCAAGCGTAATCTTGGGTATCTTTGCCTTGTATTTTTTCCTCACTTTGGCATCATATGCTTCTTCTCCTATTTCCTCCAGTATTTTTCTCCCTTTTTCTCTTGCTCTCTCCATGCTTATATCCACTTTCAGCCTTTCTCCTCTTGCAATCCAGTTTGCAAGCATATTCCACGCTACACCAACACCATATGGTAAGCCCTCGAGAATCATTTCCGTTCCTTTCACGGGAAGATTCCATACACCTGTTGGGTCCTCTCCAAGTTTTGCAAGAGGTATGCCCATTGCCGCCTCATATTCAGGTGTAAATGTTGGATCTGCTGTTATCCATTCGCCATCTATATATATCTCGCCAGTCCCATGTAGCATGAAAGCCCCCATGGCATCATACCATTCTTTCACGACCTGAGAAGCTTCAACTTCATTCTGATACAATGATTCTACAACTGCGAGACTATAGAGACGATATCGAGCAGGCACGCCGCCTGCACGCAGCAAAGCAATCATCAATGAAAGCTGATGTATGCATGTTCCACTTCCACGCCTGAGTGTATCCACCTCCCTATCCAATCCAACGAAAGCAAGTTTTATATTTCTCTTGACAAAATTGAATACATTTTTGGCATATTCATATGGCTCAAGCTCGAAAGCACCAAGCTCATTGGCAAGGGCTATTATTTCTGGTGCATGGCTATTGCACAGATGCGTTGGTCGTAAATATCGCTTGTTTTCTTTATAGTATGGCATCCCAGGCTTATATTCTGGTATTTCATATGGCAGCTCATGTTTCAATTGTTCTTCCATCTTCCTAGCCTGCATATTGCTTTTCATTATAAGCACTGGATGCTTCACCATGGCTTTCAATAAAGCAGGAATTGCCCCCATAGTTATTTTCAACATCTTCCATGGAATTATATAGCCCTTCTCCCTAATCTCTTTTATCTTCCCCATATCAACCACCCATCATTATTCTTCTCATTTCCTCCGCACAACCCCTTATTTCCTCCCCCCTTATTCTGCTTATTTCAGGCTCCAAAACATAACCTCCTCTTCCACAATCACAGCCATCCTTCAATTTAACTTTATCGCCTGTTATTATAAAGCCTGGATAACTCTTTGGAATTGCATCAAGAAAAGCAAATCTTCCCTCCTCGCCTTCACCAACTGGCAAGCCATCTTCATCAAGCACAAATGGATGGAAATATGTCTTTGGAATATGAAGCATGTGGCTTTGCGGACAGTGAACCATGTAACCATTTCCTTCTACCATTGCATACAAATCAAGGCAATTTTCATGAGGAATGCCAAAATATCTCTCCACCTTTTTGCGGAACTGCTCGACTGGCATCCTATTCGCTTCCTGCGTCTTCCAGCCGCCGCCCGTCAGCACGGCGCCGCGCTCGCCAAAATCAAATGATATGCCTTCTCTTTCCATTCTCTCCATAACCATGTTAAGTATGAAGGGAGCGCCAGCAAAGAGTATTCTGTCTTTGTTTTTGTTTCGCTCGTCAGCCCATTTTATTATTTTTTCCATCATTTTTTCATTCATTTTTTTCATTGCAGCGCGCACAAATTTACTCATCATTTTTTCCCTAAAATTTCTCACATTTCCCATGGAAATGCGAAGCAAGTCAGTTGTTATTTTTGTTTCTATTGCCACTCTCGTATCTTTCACCATGTCGAATAGAATCGCTGTCACTTTTCCAACATATATATTCGTGGTTCTTGGATTAGGAAATAGAAGATAGGCATATGCATCATAATCCCACCAGTTTTGCAACATATCTATGGCACTTTTTGCAATTGAGTATTCAGCCATTTTGTAGCTTTTTTCATCTCTCGGAATGAATGTAAATCTGCCTGTTGTTCCGCTACTGTAAGCAACGACTATGCCAGCCTCCTTAAAAGCATCTATCACCTCATCATAAGTTGGATTTTTCCCTTTTATAACTATCTTTGGCAATTCCACACTCATTATATTTGCAAGCCACACCGCAAATTCTCTCCCAGATGGATATTCTTTAAAAAATTCGTGTGGAATTAAAGGAATTTTAATAAAATCATCTATGCTTTTTATATCATCAGGCGTAACATTTTTTTCCCTGCACAACTTGCGATAAAATGCATTATTTTCATAATGATGCTTGAAGGCGTATTTTATAGCCTTAAATTTATATTCATCTGCTTCCCCATCAGGAATGGAAAAGAAGCTTTTGGGTTTATATATTGCTTCATCAACAGGCGTTTCGATAGGCATTATATAATTTTTTGCCTTTTCATTAAATCTTTCTATGAAGCTATATTGAAGCATTAAAAATTTAAGTACCCTGTATAAATAAATTCTATCTAAAAAAAGATTGAATGCTGTTAAACTTCATTTTAATTGTGATATAGGGCATTCCCTCGCTTCTTTATCATCTCTCAGCCTTTTGAAGGACGGGCTTCTCACCTCATTTCTGCCTGTCTTTTCCAGATATTCTATTTCTGCCACTATTTCTGGCAAAACCCATCTCATATTATTGGGAGCATTCTCATAATTTTTTACAGTTGGCTTTTCCACTTCTTTTAACTTATTTTTTATCAACTCCATTGTTTTTTCATCAAAACCCGTTCCCACTTTCCCGATATATAAAAGGTCACCATTTTCATCATACAATCCCATCCCGAGAGAGCTTATTTCTCTTTTAATGGATGTATATCCAACTATTACAACATCGATGCTTTTTATATTTTTTATCTTTATCCATTCTTTTCTTCTTTCTCCCGGGTAATAATGGCTATCTTTTTCCTTTGCCATCACTCCTTCAAGCTCGAGTTTTTTGACATTTTTCCATAATTCTGAGCCATTTTCAGTATAAAAAATGGATTCCAGATGTTTGCCATTAATCCATATTTCTTCCAAAACTTCCTTTCTTTCCATCAATGGTTTTTTAATCATCTCCTTTCCATTCCATTCGAGAATATCGAATACAACATATGTAGCTGGCATCAATTTTGCTCTCATTTCAATTATAAGCTCGCTTTCAACATGCTCTCGCTGTTGCAATCTATAGAAATCGGGCATCCCATTATTGTAGCATATTATTTCTCCATCAAGAATAACTTTATCGAAATTTTTTAAATCATCAACTATTTCTGGATATCTTTTTGTTATGTTTTTCTGCCTTCTATTGAACAACTTTATGTCTTCGCCTATCTCCGCCACGCATCTCGTTCCGTCCATTTTTGGTTCAAAAATATGTTTATCGCTATCCAAAACGCTTTCATCGCCTCTTACAGCAAGCATTGGTAAATATTTCATTTTTCTATCGTCGCCTTCAAAGCTTCTATCAGACTATGTTCTTCTTTCGGCTTTTCTTCTGGAATAACAACTTCCTTTCCTTCAATCTTCTTCTTTATCAACTCTCTTAACTCCTCCATGA
>JAGGYX010000029.1 GCA_021162305.1 Thermoplasmata archaeon
CCATCTCTCGCAGTTATAGCGGGCGTTTTCATGACATCTTTTACGAGAAGCATTTTTAACTGGTGCTGTTGCCTGCCAAGAGAAAAGCTTCTTTTCAATGCCGCAAATGCAAATGCAATCTCCTTATCTGATATTATTCCAACAACCTTTCCATCAGCGATGACAGGCAATCTCGCTATATCATTCTCCAGCAGCAGGCGGCGGGCGTGCACAACCCTGTCATCTGGCTTTACAGTTATAACTGGCGTTGTCATTATGCTGGCAATTTTTTCCTCACCTTTTACTAGAGGAAGCAAATCTGCTTTTGTTACAACCCCTACCAGTGTGCCATCAACAACGACGGGGAGCATTGTTGGGCCGGGCATTCCAACTGTAGCAAGGATGTCTTCAATGGAAGTATCAGGAGAAATAGTTTCAAACTCCTTTTCCATAACGCTCGAAGCATGAAGGCGTGCAGCTGGAACACCCTTACTTCTTATGCTTCCTATTTTATCTGCAATTTTATTATCTGTCGCTATACCAACGACTTTGCCATCATCCACTACAGGCAGCTTTGTTATGTTGTGTTTCTCCATCAAATCTATCACATATCTCAAATCATCATTTTTATTCACATATATAACTTCCTTCGTCATTACATCTTTCACTTTCATTATAAAATCACCTCAAATTTTCTGCACATGATTCGCATAAGAGACGACCATTCACTTCTATAAGGTGGTCAGAAAGCATACCGCATTCCTCGCATTTTCCGCTATAATATTTTTTTCCTCTCCTGTAAGAAATTCTTTCTTTTGCTATTTCAGCCCATTCTTCCATTATGTCCATTAAAAATGGCGATGCCTGTAATATGTCTCGTTCTGTAATCATTCCAACGAGTTTTCCATTTTTAACAACTGGCAACCTTCTTATCTTATTTTTCCCCATTATTCTGACTGCTTCCTGTATCGTTGCGTCTGCATCTATTGTTATTGGAGGAGAGCTCATGACTTCGTCAACACTTATTTTGGCAGCATTTTTCTCTTCTGCAACTATCTTACGCAATATGTCGCTTTCTGTTAATACGCCAATGGGCTTTCCATTATCTGTTATGATAATGCTTCCAACACGCTCACTTTTCATTTCTTTTGTTGCATCCAAAACACTTGCTTTCCTGCCTATCATTACAGGATTATCGTTCATTAAGTCTCTTACACGAATCACTTCATCCATTAATTAGTATTATTGCAGCTATAAAAAAACTTTTTCTTTACTGGAGTTGAATTACAACACAAAAATTTGAAAAAGCTTGATAACCTCTTCGGCATCGAGGATCCGTAATCTTTTTCCTTTTTTATTTTTTCATGACAATGCTTTGAGTTAGTAGCCATAAACATGAAATACACTCAGAAAAAATGAAAAATCCCAAAAGCCGGATAATTACTGGAATAAAAAATATTCAAGAGATTGAGCAAAGACTTCTTCCATCATACTCACCTAGCGTAGTGCTTATGCGATGCTTGCATTCATTTTTTTCATTCCATCTGTATTATAACTCCAAATAAAACAAGCATATTTGCTGTTATGTCGCCAGGCTGCGAAACAAGGCGGGGCGCCTTCCATATGCCGAGTATGGCATAGCATATGCCAATTTGCTCCCCTTCTATGGTTGTTGGCTGAAGAAGATATCTATTGGTGGTTGTGCCATTATTATAATACCATATGACCCATCCTCCATGAAGCAATATATAAAATTGTGTTCCAGTTGGATATCCGAATCCAGAGCCATTGCTTTTAACAGCTGAAAATAACAATATTGTTGTATTTGCTCCTCCTGTATCATCTTCCTTTTCATAAGCATTGCTCTGTGGAAATATAACTGACAATAATAAAATGGCAACCATAACAGCCATGATTTTCTTCATGTTTTATCAATCTTCCATCCATTTATAATATTTTTGGCTTTCCCAACAACATTTATATCTTCATTTTATTTTATGTCCAATGAAAATCGGAATCATTGGTTGTGGCGCAATAGGAAATGATGTTGCAAAAGCAATTGATGAATTTGAAGAAATAGAGAAAATTTATTTACATGATGTTGTAAAAGAGAAAGCAGAAAAACTGGCAGAAAAATTGAAAAAAGGAGAAGTGAAAAGCATTGATGATTTCCTACCTTTAGTTGACTTTGTTTTTGAGGCTGCCTCGCAACAGGCTGTTTATGAATACGCTGAAAAGGTGCTTAATGCTGGAAAAGATTTAATAATAATGAGCATCGGCGCCCTATTTGATGATGATTTCAGAGAAAAATTAATAAAAATTGCAAAGGAAAAGAAAAGGAAAATATATTTGCCATCCGGAGCAGTTGCAGGAATAGATGGGATAAAAGCAGCAAACATTGGAGGCTTGGACGAGGTCACGCTTGTAACAACAAAATCTCCTGAATCATTGGGTCGCCATCTCGATAAAAGAACTGTTTTGTTTGAAGGAAATGCGAGAAAAGCTGTAAAAGAATTCCCCCGCAACATTAATGTGGCAGCATGCCTGTCCTTGGCTGGCATTGGATTTGATAAAACAAAGGTTAAGATAGTTGCTGACCCAGTCATAAAATACAACAGTCATAAAGTCCTTGCTCATGGAAAATTCGGAAGGCTCAGGGCGGAGGTAGAAAACCTCCCAAATCCGGATAATCCAAGCACAAGTTATCTTGCATCTCTTTCTGCCATAGCAGTAATTAAAAAAATCGTTTCTCCATTACAGATTGGTGCTTAAATGAAGAAGATAGTGGCTGTGGCAATAGCTTTCCTTATTTTTTCAGTTGGCTTTTACCATGCATATGAGCTATCAGAATTGCTAAACAAATCTCGCTGCCTTGGATGCATAGCTTTGCTTCCAAAAGTATCAACATTTAAAGAATTCTGGGTTCAATATCCTTCATTCTTTCATAAAAAAGGTTCACCAACGCTACCAGAATGGCTGCTTAATGAAAGCAAACAGCATGTTGTAATGCTTTTCTTCTGGTATAAAGGATGTGACCCATGCAAGGCTCAATGGGAAGATATGGTAAAAAATGGCATTGTTGTTGGAAGTGAGGAAAATGGAAAGATGGCGGCAAACTATTCAAAAAATGTGAGCATAATAACCATAGATATCGTAAGAAGCGAGCTTGGCAACCTTCTGGAAATTTTTACTCCTGCAAAAGCAATTCCTTCTACGCCTACAACTGTCATATTATTTACAACAAACCAGACATACTGGTATGCCTTTTCTGGAATATTGGATGCAAGTATGGTAAAAAAGATAATAAGGGAGGCGATTGAAGAATGGTATGCGGCGGCTCGTGCCTGACATGTCCAGTAGCATATTCAGCCCTGAGCATGGTTGCAATAGGGATAAAAAGAATCTACAGGAAGCCAATGCAGAAAAAAAGGCTGGTCTCGCAGCTCATTTTTCTTTTCATAACAAACGCCGCCTTCATTTTTGGCGCCACAGGCTTAATATACTCCTACTTCTATTGCTGGGAGTCGCCGCAGGCAACGATGTCATGTCCAATTGGCATACTTGAGCATGCCGTTCTTGAAGCAAGCATATTTCTTGCAATATATCTCGTTGGCACAATAGCAATTATTGGAACAATATTTGGGCGCGCCCCATGCGGATGGGCTTGCCCAATTGGCTTTTTGCAGGATGTCGCTGGAAAAATAAAGATAAGCAGGGAAATAAAGAGGAGTAAGGCTGATGAAAGAGCAAGGTATCTAAAATATGCAATACTTGCAGCCATTCCTTTTGCTGTGTATCACTTTGCAACAATGGCTTACACCGATATTTGCCCCATAGGCGGATTGACGGCAACTTTGCCCATATTACTATTCCATTATGGTGGCTACACTCCAACTGAATTTTTCCTTCCGAAAATGATTCTCCTTGCTCTCACCATCTTTCTCATTGTAAATGTTAAAAGAGGATGGTGCCGCTACTTATGCCCGGTTGGAGCAATGCTTGCCCCCTTTAATAAAATAAGTGTATTGCAACTCACTTTCGATGAAAGTCAATGCCTGAAATGCATGAATTGTGCCCGCGTTTGTCCAATGAAAATAAATTTGCCTTATGATGTAAAAAGTATGGAGTGCATAAGATGTGGAATGTGTGTTGACGAATGCCCAACAGAAGCTTTGAAGCTTGAATTCAAATGGAAATAAGAAAGGTTAGATTTGAGGATATGCAGCATGTCTATGAGCTTGCAGAAAAATATCTTAGAGAAGACTATACTTTTGATTTATTTTTGAAATTGTGGAATTTTTCTCCAGATGGCTTTCTGGTTGCCATTGAAAAGGAAAAAATCATAGGATTTATAATAGGGGTTAAAACAGGCATTGACTCTCTACGCATCCTCATGCTTGCTGTCGATGAAAAATGCAGAAGGAAAGGCATAGGAAGTGCATTGCTTAAAAGATTGCAATTTAATTTTCCTGAGATAAGAAAAATATATCTCGAAACAAGAGTTGATAACATTGAGGCAATTCAATTTTATAAAAAACATGGTTTTAAAATTGTTGAAAGAGCAAGAGATTTTTATACTGATGGAGGCGAAGCATATATAATGGAAAAAATTTTGTTTTAGCCGATATTTTTATATCTCTCGTCGATTAACAATATGGACAAGGAAGAATGGGCAAATACGTTTATTAGATGGCTTAAAGAAGTGAAAGAGGATTCTAAAATGCCCTTGGATGAAGAATGGGATACCGAAATAATAGAGAGAAATGAAGGAATATTGATTAAAGCATCAAATCCAAAGCAACCTCTTGATGTTTATGTTGGAATAGCTGGCAATTTTGCAACATTGTATATTTATCCTGGAATAGAAACAGCCACACTCGACAATCCTCAAAGGCTTAAGATTTATAGAGATTTGCTACTTTTATCAGATAACTGGAGAATGGTAAAATATGTCCTTGCTGGAGATGAAGATGAGATTGTAATAAAGACGGATTTGGATTTAGCCACACTTGGAAGAGAAGAGTTCAGCGATGCTCTGGCTGTAACACTCCTTGCATTAAATGACCTTGTAGAAAAACTCGGGCTGGAAGATAAATATAAGGAAGCCCAGCTGCTTCATGTCATTGAAATTATAAGGAGGAAGGGAGAGGAAGGCGTTGCAAAGGAGGATATTGTGGAATATCTGATAAAAACATTTGGAGTTGGCAGAGATATCGCAAATGAAATAGTGAACAATGTTCTCGAAGAAAAAGAAGACCTCGGATATATTAGGTAAAACCAAGAATTTTTTATATTGAATGGCATTTTAGGATGGGTGATAAAATTAATGAATTAGTTATGTTCTCAGCAGTAGTTATATCTGGTTTATCGCTCCTCCTCTTCATAATCTCAATGCTCTCATATAGCAGGCTTCGGGAAATAAAACTTCTTTTTATCTCGCTTTCATTCCTGGTTTTTTTCATAAAAGCTATTCTATTCATCTTCATAAATAACAGAAACCTCATAGTCATGGACCTGTTGATAATTGCATTTTTATATATTGCGGCTGCTAAAAAATGAATGAAGACCTCCTTGCTCTGGAAACAAGAAGAAAAATATATACTCTTATTGAGGAAAAACCTGGCTTACACAAAAGAGAAATAGCGAGAACAATGGGAATGTCGTTAAGCACAATTGACTATCATCTCCATTATATGGAAAAAAAGGGGCTGGTTGAGGCAAGGACAGATGGAAAATATAAAAGATATTTTGTGAAGGAAAAAGGCGGAAAGGAAGACAGAAGAATATTTTCAATGCTCCGCCAGGAGGTGCCGCGCCGCATATTGCTGTTTCTTCTTGCCCATCCACGAGCAATACATAAGGAAATCTGTGAACATATTGGAAAGGCTCCATCAACAATATCATTTCACATGAAGAAGCTTGTCAAGGAAGGACTTGTTGAAGAAATATCAATGGGAAAGGAGAAAGCATATTTTGTGAGAAATGAGGCGAGGGTTATAGAGCTACTTATAAAATATAAGGAAAGCTTTGTTGATAAAGCTGTTGACAGATTCATCGATGCATGGGCTGGTTTTGGAAAGAGATAGCGTTACTATAGCTACTATAAGTTTTAAATAGCCAAAATAATAATTTTATTATGAAAAAATATGATGTGGCGCTTGCTCTCGCAATAGATGGTGATGAAAATCGAATAGCTTTTGCTCGACTGCTGTTAGATATGATGGAATTAAATGAGCTCCGCGAAGAGCTAAAATATGATGGTAGTTTCAATAGTTTAAGAAACATGGAAGAATCTGACTATTTTAAGTTAATGGAAATAGATCCTCGCGAGAGAATAAAAAACATAGAAGAAGAGTTTAAGCTAAAAAATTATGATGTTGCACTGGCTCTTGCTTCATCTGGTAAAATCGAGGATGCAAGAAAAGTAATGGAAAAGACAAATTTTAAAAACGATTTGAATAGTTTGGATTTTATTCCTATAGAAAGGGAGGTAATGAAGAAGGCAGAGGAAATCAAAAATATAAATGATTTACATAATAGATTATTCGCATATTTAAAGGAAAAGAATTATCCTTGTCCTGATATTCCACAAGAAGAAAAAAGCTATTATAGAGAGGTTGCGGTTGGATGGATATCTTTAGGAATAGTGCCTCCATTTGCCCATGTTACAAGAGAGGAATTAAATAGCTGGCTAAGAGCAGATCTCTCCAGAGAATATGGATTTATGAGACCAAGTGGATTAAAATATATAGATTACATGTGTGAAACCCCAGAGGAAATATGGATAATAGAGGGTAAATCAAAGCTAGACTTTAAGGCAATTGGACAGGTTCTTACTTATTCTTTTTTATTTTCCCAAGACTATCCAACACAAAAGCCAATAAGAAAAGCCATAGTTTGTGAAGAAATCGATCATCTCTTGAAAAATGCATGCGAAGGAAATGGTATTGAAGTAATGGCTTTTTGATCTACTACATTTCATTTTCTCATTCAAAAACTCAAAAATAACCTTTATATAATGCATTTATATTGCCTTTTAGCTATGCAGGAAATAATAGAAGCGGTAAAGAAGGCATTAGATGATAGCAACAACAAAAAGCGAAAATTCACGCAGTCAGTAGACATAGTCATAAATCTAAAAGATGTTGATTTGAGTAAGCCAGAAAATAGAATAGATGAGGAAATTGAGCTGCCAGAGCGAGGCAAAGAGGCAAAAGTAGGCGTTTTCGCAGGCGGCGAGATGGCGGCTCGCGCCAAGGGTGTTGCTGACATTGTTATAAAGCCTGAGGAGCTTAAAGAGCTTGCCGAGGACAAGAAAAAAGCTAAGGAGATTGCCCGCAACTATGATTTTTTTGTTGCCGAAGCTCCTTTGATGCCTTCCATAGGTAAAGCGTTGGGTCGTATATTCGCTCCTCGTGGTAAGATGCCGAAGCCAATTCCGCCAGATGCTGATATAGAAGCTATTGTTAAAAAATTGAAGAAAAGCATCAGAATACGCTCAAAAGACAAACCAACTTTTCATTCATATGTAGGCGTTGAAACCATGCCTCCCGAAAAAATTGCTGAGAATATTAAAACCGTTCTTGATAGAGTGGAAGCAAAGCTTGAAAGAGGCAGAGCAAACATAAGGAGTGTATATGTAAAAACGAGTATGGGGAAGAGCGTGAGGGTGTTGTAATGCCAGCTAAATGGAAATTTGAGGAAGTAGAAAATTTGAAAAAGCTCATTTCATCATATCCTGTTATTGGCATAGTTGGAATTCGTGGTATTCCCGCCTCATTAATGCAGGAAATGCGTGCAAGAATAAGGGGCAAGATTGTTTTAAGAGTTTCCAAACGCTCCTTGATTGCCCGTGCATTGGAAAATGGAACAAAAGAGCTTGCTAACTACATGGAAGGAGAAGTTGGCATAATAGCAAGCAACATGAATCCATTTAAGGTTTTCAAGGAAATAAATGAAATGCGTTTGAAAATGCCTGCTAAAGGAGGGGAAATAGCAGAAGAAGATATCATTGTTAAAAAAGGAGATACTCCTTTCAAGCCTGGTCCAATTGTAAGTGATTTGCAGAAAGCTGGTATTCCGGCTTCAATTAGAGGAGGAAAGGTTGTCATAGATAAAACTGTAACACTCGTTAAAAAAGGAGAAAAAATAAGCAAGGAAGTTGCAAATGCTCTTGCTAGACTTGACATAAAGCCAATAGAAGTTGGACTAAAAGTTTATGCTATCTTTGAGGATGGAATAATATACACGCCAGATATACTTGCAGTGGATGTAAACAAAATACTGCAGGATATGCAAAATGCAAAGATGAATGCAATTACTCTTGCAATGGAGATAGGCTATCCAACGAAAGAAGTCATGCCATTATTGCTACAAAAAGCATATAGAAACGCTTATATTGTTGCTTTAGAATCCAATATATACACAAAAGAAACAATAGAAGAATTTATAAGGAAAGCCTATTTACAGGCTAAGGAATTGGAAAAAATAGGAGGTTGAAAAAATGGAATATGTATATGGTGCGATGCTACTTCATGCTGCAAAAAAGGAAATAACTGAAGAGAATTTGAAAAAGGTGCTCGAAGCTGCGGGCATAGAAGCTGATGATGCAAAAATAAAGGCTCTTGTTGCTTCTCTTGAAGGAGTAAACATTGACGAAGTGCTGGAAAAAGCAGCAGCTATGCCAGCCATAGCGGCGCAGCCAGCAGCGGCGGCAGAGGAAGCAAAAGAGGAGAAGAAGGAAGAGAAGAAAGAGGAAAAGAAGAAGGAAGAGAAAGAAGAAGTGAGCGAGGAAGAAATAGCAGCTGGACTTGGAGCATTGTTTGGCTAAACCTTTTCCTTCTATTTTTGTTTTTTATAAGAAGATTTTTTAAGGCATAAAATATCTCTTTATATGAAATTGCTCTCGCTGCTGCTTGCAATGTTGTTGATAACTCCTCTAAATTATGAAATAAAAGTTGTTGGAAACGATACCTATGAAAATGCCTGCCGTTATAATATTCAGGGATACATATATGTGCATATAGAAGGCTCTCCTTATAAGCGAGGCTATCAACATGGCTACCTTTTATATGCAGAGATAATCGACATGTTATATAGATGGAGCAACATCATACATAATTGCCCTCTCGTTATTAAATACCTGCCAATTGATGCAAATTCATCGCAATATGAAAAACTTTCTTATTCATGGTGGGAATCATGCAAAAAGGAGGCAATGAAAATATTCTGGCCATATTATCCTCAAGAATATAGAGAAGAAATAAAAGGAATAGCAGATGGCGTCAAGGCAAGGAATGCAAAATTCTATGGAAGGGATGTAACATATGAGGATATTCTTACTCTAAATGAAATGTATGAGCTTATGAGCATACTTACAAATCCGACAAAAAGCATACATATTGGGCGCGACATCATGCATGGCATAGCCAGATTCTTTCCACAGCTCGAGGGAAAGGAAATATATTTTGATTTCAGCCCAGCCGAGCATTGCAATGGATTCGCTGCCGTCGGCAATGCCACCAAAGATGGGAACATTGTCATAAGCGATGCCGTTTGGTGTGGAGGATGGTGGTATTCCTACTACATAGCTCAACGCTGGAATGTCATTCTGGATATTTTGCCAGATAATGGTCATCGCATTATTATTGCCACCTCCCCCGGCTTAATATGGAGCGACGAAGATTACTGGCAGAATGATGCTGGTCTGGCAATGATTGAGACAACATTTATACAGGGTTACTACAAGCTTCGCGGAATTCCTCTTGCTATAAGGACAAGAATGGCAATGCAATATGCAAACAATATTGATGAAATAATTGAATATATGCTAAAAGAAAATACCGGTGTCATGAATTCTCAATGGCTCATAGCAGATGCAAAAGCAAAAGAAATTGCATTGTTTGAATTTGGTCTGTATCATTATGCTGTCAAAAGAACAAAAAATGGCTTTTTATGGAGTGCAAATAATCCATTTGATTTTAAAGTGAGAAGAGAAATTCTTGGATATGAATTTTTGAAAGCTCCAATTTTCAGGCTTGCCCATATATTGCTCAATGCTTCAGGCTATCAATATTACACTTTCTTTTATACACCAAGCGACAGAGACATAAAATATGAAGAGCTTGGCAAAAAATATTATGGAAGAATAGATGTTGATGTTGTCAAAAAAATTTTATCAACTCCTCCAATCTCGGATTTCACCACATATATAGAAATAACAGACGGAAAAATGATTTTTGATAATGGGTTATGGGGCTTTTATGGAAATCCAAATTATGTATGGAATACTTCCTCGCTTTATAAATTGAAAGGAGTGAGAGATGTTCCTGCAGATGGATGGGTTGAGATATATTCAACACCTTATAATTTCAAACCAAATTATGAAAAAGGAAATATGAATAAAGGAAAGGAGGCAACGCCAATATGGCAGCATATATTTTGTAACGATGACAACATAAGCAATTATAAATATGCAAAACTTGCAACAGATGGAAAAAACATATATGCTGGCTTTTCAAACAATGTATTTGCTTTAGATGAAAATGGAAGCATTTTATGGAGCAAAAGCTTGGATGGAAAAATAAACGAGATAGAAGCAAATGGGCGCATATATGTTGTTACAGACAATGAAAGCTATGTTATAAATGATGAAGGAAATATCATCTCAAGATATGATGGAGGAAATGCAATTTGTGTAAAAGGAGATAATATATACATAGCTGGGAATGGAGTGTATAAAAATGATGAGAAAATACTGGGAATATATGCGAGAGATGTGGAGTATGGGGATGCATTGTATATAGCAAGTAATAAAAGCATTTATTGCTATGATGGCGGGATAAAATGGCAATTCAATGCAAGCCTTCCATTCACCAAAATTTCATATTATGATGGCAGAATATATGCTTCTTCATATGATGGCAATCTTTATTGCATTGAGGAAAATGGCAAGCTAAAATGGAAATACACTGCAGGATGGGGAATTGCAAGCAAAGCAATTGAAAAAAATGGAAGAATATATTTTGCATCTCTCGATGGAAATGTTTATTGTCTTGATAGCAATGGAAATAAAATATGGACTTACAGCAGCAATGCCTCCATACATGGTGGATTAGCTGTTTATGGTGAATATGTCTTCTTTGGAAGTGATGACGGTCGTTTCTATGCCATAAACAAAAGTGATGGAAAGGCAGCATGGAGTTTTGCTCCTGCACATGAAATGCAGGGGATATACAATTACATAACAACACCCATCCTTTCAAACAGCATTGCATTCAATGGAAAAGTTTTATTTAGCTCAAATGGAAGAATATATTGCATGGATGCAGAAACATTTGAGAAAGCGCATGAGCTAAAAGAAGAAAAAGGCAAAAGCGTAATAATCATTGTGCCTTCTATTGTTATAATTGCCATTATAGCTTTTGCATTTTACAGAAGATTTTCAATGCCAAAATAATTTAAAAAGATATATCCTTTCTTTTCGTATTTCCTTTTCTGCCATCTTTTTAACTTTCCATCCAATTCTTTCAGCATATTTTACCATATGCAATGGGGAAGAAATAGAAGAATAAACAATTTCAATGTGTCCATTGTCCTTTAAATATAGTCTTTGACCAAAAGATTTTCATCTATTTTTCATCCATCGTAGAATCC
>JAGGYX010000185.1 GCA_021162305.1 Thermoplasmata archaeon
CTGCGTCTCCGCCCGAGCGACAAACTCATTTCCATGCTTCATTATTTCAATCCTGCACAAACTCTCTTCTACTGTCACCATGCTGAAAGAGTATTTTATCCCATTATATAATTTTTTGCATTGTGAAAGCATGCAGATGGGCAATGAACCTTCCAATCCACAACCTGCAAATGACTCTACAAATGTTAGAATGGGATGGAGAAGACCAGATACAGATGAAAGTGTATACTATGACATATATTTTGGCACAAGTCCAAATCCACCATTCTTGGGGGATAGGACCTTATCCAGCAACTCAAACAAGAATAACATATGACATCGATAAATTGGATTACAATACGCAATATTACTGGAGAATTGATGCATGGGATAGCCATGGATATTCAACAACAGGCGATACCTGGAATTTTAAAACACAGATTATTACCAAAATCCACCAAATAAACCTGAAAAACCATCTGGTCCCGCATCCGGAAAAGTTGGAATAACATATTCCTGTTCTTCTCAAGCAACCGATCCTGATGGAGATAACATTTATTACATGTGGGTTTGGGGAGATGGAACAACGAGTGGCTGGATAGCACATACACGGAATTCCAAGGAGTATATCCAATAAAAGTTAAAGCAAAAAATGAACATGGAGCAGAAAGTGTATGGTCCGATCCATTATCTGTTTCTATGCCGCTGTGTCATCCAATTATGAATTTACTTGAAAAAATCTTTCATTTCTGGCAAATTTTTGAGAAATTGAAGAATCCATTGATAAAATAGATACGGGCAAAGAGTATATATACTACAACGTTATTTCCGAATAGCATGGGTAGAGGATTGTATGCAGCAAGGAAGCTGAAGGAAGACAGGCAAAAGTTTAGATGGCATGATCGCTATTACAAGCGTAGAATGCTTGAGCTAAAGAAAAAAACAGACCCCTTAGAAGGAGCTCCTCAGGCTCGTGGCATTGTATTGGAAAAAGTGGGCGTGGAAGCAAGGCAGCCAAACTCCGCCATCAGAAAATGTGTAAAAGTTCAGCTTATAAAGAATGGAAAGATTGTTACAGCTTTTGCTCCTGGTGACAAAGCCATAACATTTATAGATGAGCATGATGAAGTGCTTATAGAAGGCATCGGTGGCAGAATGGGTCGCTCCTATGGAGATATTCCTGGAGTGAGATATAAGGTTGTTAAAGTTAATAACGTTTCTTTAAAAGAATTGGTTAAAGGTAAAGTTGAGAAACCAGTGAGATGATGAAGCTATTTGGGAAATATGAAGTGGATAATATTGTAATAAACGACAAAGGCTTAGCAACATACATGAACCTTAGAGCTGATAAGCTACATACTCATGGAAGACACGCAAACAGGCGTTTCAAGAAAGCGAATTTAAGCTTAATTGAACGCCTCGTTAACAACATGATGAGAACAGAACGCTATACAGGAAAGAAAAGCAAAGCTATTAGAGTTGTAAGAGAAGCTTTTGATATAATAGCAACTCGCACAAAAGAAAATCCGCTGCAAGTTTTGGTGAGAGCCATAGAAAATGCAGCTCCCCGTGAGGAAACGACAAGGCTTTTTCTCTCAGGCATATATGTTCCGCAAGCCGTTGACAGCGCCCCATTGCGCCGCCTCGATATTGCTCTGCGGAATATGTGCAAGGGGGCTGTCTCGAAAACCATGAAGAATAAGAAGAGCATAGCTGAATGTTTAGCAGATGAAATTATAGCTGCCTCTCGTGATGAGACAGCAAGTTTTGCGATAAATAAGAAGCTTGAAATTGAGAGAATAGCGCAGAGCGCAAGGTGATGAAATGGGAAGGAAAGAAGAGAATATTAAGAAGGCAAAGAAACTTATGTATATGCCCGAGCGTATAAGAAACATTGGAGTAGTGGCGCATATAGACCATGGGAAAACAACTTTTTCCGATAACTTGCTGGCAGGAGCAGGCATGATTTCAGAAGAGTTAGCAGGAACACAGCTCGTGCTGGATTATGATGAACAAGAGCAGGCTCGCGGCATAACAATAAATGCTGCCGCAGCTTCGATGGTTCATGAATATGAAGGCAAGGAATATTTAATCAATTTAATAGACACACCCGGCCATGTAGACTTTGGAGGAGATGTAACAAGAGCCATGCGTGCTGTCGATGGTGCTATTGTAGTTGTTTGTGCCGTCGAGGGTGTAATGCCTCAAACTGAAACCGTCTTAAGACAGGCTTTGAGAGAACGTGTTCGCCCTGTTTTGTTGATAAATAAAGTTGACCGCCTCATCAATGAGCTTAAGCTTGATGCAAATGAAATGCAGCAGAGATTTGTTAAAATAATCAGTGAGGTGAATAAGCTCATTAAAAAAATGGCTCCAGATGAATATAAAGAAGAGTGGATGGTAAAACCAGATGATGGAAGCGTTGCTTTTGGAAGTGCATTGCATAACTGGGCCATTTCAGTTCCATTTATGAAAAAAAGTGGCATAACTTTCAAAGATATTTATGAATATTTGAAGAAAGGAGACCAAAAAACTCTTGCTAAAAAAGCACCAATCCATCAGGTTACACTTGATATGGTCATACAGCATTTGCCAAATCCAAAGGATGCACAGAAATACAGAATACCAAATATATGGCATGGAGACATAGAATCACCAATAGGAAAGGCAATGGCTGGATGCGAACCCGATGGACCGCTTGCTTTAATGGTAACAAAAATAATAATAGACCCGCATGCTGGCGAAATAACTTTCGGCAGAGTATTTTCTGGAACATTAAAAGAAGGACAGGAAGTATGGGTCTCTGGAATGCCAAAGCCCAATAGAATACAGCAGGTAGCTGTTATGGTTGGCGATTCACGCATCCCTGTAGCAGAAATACCCGCTGGAAATATAGCTGCCATCTCTGGTCTAAAAGATGCAATAGCGGGTTCTACTGTAACAAGCGAGAAAGAAGTCGAGCCATTTGAAGCAATAAAGCATATTTCAGAGCCAGTTGTTACTGTGAGAGTGGAAGCAAAAAAACCTTCGGATTTGCCAAAGCTGGTTAAAGTTTTGAAAGACATATCAAAAGCTGACCCTTCTATACAGGTTACAATAAATCAGGAGACGGGAGAGTATTTAATGTCTGGAATGGGTGAATTGCATTTAGAGGTGACAGAATACAGAATAAGAAACGAGCATAAACTTGATATCATTGTTTCTGAACCCACAGTTATATATAGAGAGACAGTAAGGAAAAAATCCCCTGTTTTTGAAGGAAAATCACCAAATAAACATAACTATTTATATGTAGAAATCGAACCATTGGAAGAAGAAGTTGTAAAAGCATTGTTAGAAGGAAAGATTCCAGAAAATGTCAAGAAGTATAAAAAAGAGGTTGTCAAAAAGCTAACCGAGCTTGGAATGAGCAGAGAAGAAGCTAAAGGAGCATTTGGCATAAATGGAGCAAATTTAATAACAGATGTAACAAAAGGGATACAGCATCTCAATGAAGCAAAAGAACTGTTGAAGCAAGCTTTTGATGAAGTATGCCAGGCTGGACCAAAGGCAGCTGAACCATTACAGGGCGTGAAAGTTCGCCTTGTCGATGCCAAACTACATGAAGATGCCATACATCGTGGCCCAGCACAGCTTATTCCGGCGATGAGAAACGCCATATATGGTGCAATGACTCTCGCTGACCCAATATTGCTTGAACCAATTCAAAAGGTTTACATATCTGTGCCTCACGAGCTGATGGGAAACGTCAATCGCGAATTGAGTCAGAGAAGAGCTACAATATTGGATATCAAAAATGAAGGAGACATGAGCATAATACAGGCAAAGGCTCCTGTTGCGGAGATGTTTGGATTCGCTTCCGCCATAAGAAGCGCCACAGGCGGGCGCGTGTTGTGGAGCACCGAGAACATGGGATTCGAACCATTGCCTGACTTTTTGCAGGATGAGATAACAAGGAAAATAAGGGAAAGAAAGGGATTAAAACCAGAGCCATATTCAGCAGACCATTACAG
>JAGGYX010000199.1 GCA_021162305.1 Thermoplasmata archaeon
ATATTCACTGGGACATGGTTCATGTTGAAGTTCTGGATGATGATTTGATGCCAGTCGATTATGGAAAGGCTGGGCATATAGTTGTAACAAAATTGTATGGAAATGCCACACCAATAATAAGATATAATGGGCTGAATGATTTTATTATACCCTTGGATGCACAATGTGATTGTGGAATAAATACTCCATTGATTGGAAGAATAGCTGGAAGAAAAGCAGATTCAATAATAATGCCAAGTGGGAAGATAATACCTCCATCTGCCATCACAGGCATACCTGCAAAGGTGATGCATGAGCTTGGAACTGATAAAATTGAACAATTTCAAATAATTCAAACAAGTCGTGATAAAGTGGAAATTCGGATTGTAATAGATGAAGCACTCCGTAATACAGGACCAAGTATGGAGCAACTTTTTAATGAATTGAAAAAAAGATTTGAAAAGGCATTCAATCATGAAGTAAATGTGGAAATAAAAGAAGTGAGGGAAATAAAGAAGCCAGAGCATCTTGACACGCCGCCGCCTGTGGTGACATCCATGGTAAGAAGTTATTGAAGAATTTTTCTTAATTCTCTTATATCGTAGGTGTTAATGACATCTTCCTTTTTGGCCCATCCACGTCTTGCCACAGCTGTTCCGAGTTCGAGATACTTCATATGACTTATAGTATGAGCGTCTGTTCCAATTGAAATTTTTACTCCTCTCTCGACAGCGAGTTTAACATTTACATCATTTAAATCCAGTCTCTCTGGATAGGCATTTATCTCCATGAAAACATTATTCTCTTTTGCTGCGTCAAGCACTTTTTCCATATCAAGTTTTATTGGCTCTCTTTTCATTATTACTCTGCCTGTTGGATGCCCTATTACATCAACATATTCATTTCCCATTGCGTTTATAACGCGAGTAGTCATTTCCTTTTCATCCATTCTAAATGCTGAGTGCACGCTCGCTATAACAATATCCAAATCTTTTAGAATGCTATTACTGACATCTATTTTACCCTCTTTAGTTATATTTGCCTCAACTCCATGAAGAATATGTATGCTATATTTTTCCCTCAATTTTTCTATTTCTTTTGCCTGCTTTTTTATTTCCTCTTCATCCATTCCTCCAGCAATTTTTAAATTTCCAGCATGGTCTGTTATTGCAACAAATTCATAGCCAAGATTTATTGCTTCTTTTATAATTTCTTCAATTGTATTCGCCCCATCACTCCACTTTGTATGAGTATGCAAATCTCCTTTTACATCGTTGTACTCCACTATTCTTGGCAGATTGTCATTCATTGCAGCTTCTATTTCTCCTCTATTCTCTCTCAACTCAGGAGGAATCCATTGTAAGCTGAGCAAATTATAAACGCTCTCTTCGTCTTCTCCTGCTATTTGCTTCTCTCCCTTAAATAAACCATATTCATTGAGCTTGTATCCTTTTTTTATTGCTATTTTTCTCAATTCTATGTTATGTTCCTTGCTTCCTGTAAAATATTGCAAGGCAGAGCCAAAGCTTTTTTCTTCAACAATTCTCAAGTCAACCTGTATCCCGCTGTTCAACCTTACAGAAGATTTTGTTATTCCTCTCGCAAGCACTTTGTCTACACTTTCCATTTTAACAAACATCTCCATTGTCATGTCAGGGTTGGACGAGATTGCAAGAATATCCATGTCTCCTATTGTTTCCTTCCTTCTTCTTATTGAGCCAGCAAGACTTATTTTGCTTACATATGGTTTAAGATTTTCAACAATTTTATTTGCTTCAGGCAAAATATATCCCAAAATGAATCTTTCCTGCTTCCTTCTTGCAAATTCTATGCTTTCCAGTATCTTCTTTTCTGTCTTCACACCAAAACCTTTTAGCCTTCTTATTCTTCCTTGCTTCGCCACTCTTTCCAGATCATCAATGTTCTTCACACCAAGCTTTTCATACAATGTCTTTATCATTTTTGGACCAAGCCCTTCTATGGATGAAAGGCTTTCAATATCTACAGGTATTTCTCTCTTCAATTCTTCCCATTTTTTTATTGTGCCTGTCTTCAGATACTCAGCTATCTTTTCAGCAATGCTTTTGCCCACGCCTGGAATTTTTTCTAACTCTCCCCTATTATACAGTTCTTCTATATCCACTCCCAAACTTTCTATATTCATTGCAGCCCTTCTATATGCTCTCGGCTTAAATTCAACACCCTTTATCTCAAGCAAATCCGCCATTTCATACAATATTTTTGCAATCTCTCTATTCCTCATTTCATCACCAGTGTATGCGGGTTAGTTCATCATAACCACATCTTGGACATGGATAGCCTTTTGTTTTCATATATCCACATCTCGGACACTTATATTCCATATCATTATTAGCATGCATGCTTAATATGGTTTTTGGTAACAAAAAGTGCAGGGGGTGGGATTTGAACCCACGAAGGCCTACGCCACAAGGCCCTGAACCTTGCGCCTTTGACCTGGCTCGGCGACCCCTGCCGCCATCGCAATAATTAAATCTTGTTATATATTTATTTTCATGATTGTCGAGGTAGAAATAGAAAAGCCGGATGATGTGAATTTTATTCTGGGGCAATCGCATTTCATCAAGAGCGTCGAGGATTTATATGAAGCAATAGCAACAAGCGTGCCAGATTGCAAATTTGGAATAGCATTCTGCGAAGCTTCTGGACCATGCTTGATAAGATATGATGGAAATGATGATGAGATGGTGAAGCTTGCAATAAAAAATGCTGAAAAAATCGCAGCTGGTCATTGCTTCGTTGTTTTTCTGAAAGGATGTTATCCCATAAATGTTTTAAATGATATAAAGAAAGTGCAGGAAGTATGCGCAATATTTGCAGCTTCTGCCAATCCAGCAAAAGTTATAATTTATGAAACAAAACTTGGAGGCGAGGCAGCAAGAGCAATTATTGGCATAGCAGATGGATACAAAAGTAAAGGCGTCGAGAAAGAAGAGCATATAAAAGAAAGGAAAGAATTTTTACGCAAGATTGGCTACAAAAGATAAAAATATTAAAAAGATATTCAGCAATATGGCCCGGGTGGTGTAGCGGTAACATAAGGGACTGTGGAAAGGGGTTGCATTCTTCAACTCGCAATCTCTTGCAGAAATCCCTTGTCCCGAGTTCGAATCTCGGCCCGGGCCTTGCTTTTATTTATATTGGCTTTTCATTACAAATGTGGATTTGGTAGACTCAATTAGAAAAAAACCAAGATTTGCGATAGCCATCGTTCTATCAATAACCATGATTTTTTCTCTTTCGATATTATTTAATGGAATAAAATATGAATTCAATGAAGAAAGTTTTTTGCCCGATAATGATGTTGTTAGAGCAAATAAGGAAGTTCTTACTGAATACGAGGATTATTATTATGTTGTTGTGCTTGCCAAAAGCAGGGATGGAAATATTCTGAATAAAGAAGACATGCTTGAAATACTCGAAATTGAAAAGAAAGTTAATGAGAGTCTAAATGCAAAATCTTTCAGTTTCGCTGATTTCATTTCAAGCATATTCCTGATGAATGAAAATAAGGAAATAAATTATGAAAATAGGATAGAAGTTATGGAAAGAAAAGGCAACGAGGACATAAAACAGCTTCTCCATTTTCTTTCAAAAATAATTCCTTCAAGCTATCTTTCAATTTTTCTTTCCAATGATTTTGATGGAGAGAAAGCAAATGCCACCATAATACAATTCTCGCTGAATAGCTCTCTCATATTCAATGAAAAAGAGGCTTTAGAAAAAGAGAGAATAATAGAGAGAATAATATCAGAAGAAAAAACGGAACATATAGAAGCAATCGTCCTCGGAGGGAAAATTATTGAAGAAGATATAATGAGGGCAAATAAAAAATCAATCGCAATTTTACTTCCTTTATCGCTCCTCCTCGTAATAATCATTTTACTGCTGACTTACAAAAATTTATGGGAAGTTGCCATAAGTTTGATTATTTTATTCCTCTCCATTTTGTGGGTTTATGGTGTCGCTTCCATAATGCATTTCTCCCTGAATCCAATATCTGCCTCCATTCCTGTATTGCTTGCTGGAATAGGGATAGATTATTCCATACATATGATTTTGAGAATAAAAGAAGGAGAAAATGAGAAGATTGTTTTTTCTGCTTTGCTGCTCTCTACCATAACAACTGCAATTGGCTTCCTTTCCAATGTTGTTTCCTCCATTTCTCTCCTTCAGCAATTTGGAATTCTTGCCTCTTTCGGAATATTCTCATGCTTTTCAATAACCATTCTTTTGGTTCCATCCATAGATGAATTGAAAAATTTTGAAAAGGTTGAAAAAACAAAATTTGTTAGGAATGTAATAGTCAAGATGGTAAAAAAGGCAAGCCATCATAAGACCGCTACCATTTCTGCAATATTTCTTGTTACAGCTTTTCTTTTCATCTCATCATTGAATTTAACTTCTGAATATGACATAAAAGATTTTCTTCCCAAAAATTTGAAAATTTCAAGGGATGCAAGATATTTAATTTCAAATTTTAATTTTTCGACAGGAGAAATTGATGTTTTGATTAAAGGGAACGTCACATCTGCTCATCTATTGCATGAAATAAAAAGCAGCGTAGATAATATTTCAGATAGCCATATTGTAAAAATAGAAAGCATACTTTCTTTAATGCACGACTATGCAACCAACGATTCAATTTTTGATTTAAATTATAATGAAAGCTTTTCAGAGATGTATAGCAAAGTCATGGAAAATGATTTACCAAAGAAAAATGCCACATATGAAGAGATAAAGGAATTGTATGATTGGATATATAAACATGGAAGGCATGTATTGCATAAGAATGCAAAATATGATGGCACACTCATAAGGATACATGTCAGCACAAAAGGTGAAAAGAAGGAAGTTGAGAAACTTTATGAAAAAGTCAAGAAAGGCATTAGAATAGATGAAAAGCATATCATAACTGGGTCAACTATAACAGCTTATGTTGTAATGAATGCTTTTCAGAAAAGTCAGATTGAATCAATTATCCTTGCATTAATTCTTTCGTTTGTTGTCATGAGTATCGTATTCATTAAAAAATATGGCTCTGTTATCTTAGCAATCTTTGCTCTCATCCCAGTTATTCTTTCCACAATATGGATACTGGGAACAATGTCTATTCTTGGCATATCCCTTACAGTAACAACAATAACAGTTGCGTCGATTTCAATAGGACTTGGAATAGATTATTCAATACATGTTGTGAATGAATTTGCCACCCATAGAGAGATAGAGAGAGTTGCAAAAAATACCGGACATGCTTTGATGGCTTCTGCCATGACAACGATATTCGCCTTCGCCCTGCTTTCCTTTTCACTGCTTCCTCCAATAAAAACATTTGGATTTCTTATATCGCTCTCGATTCTTTTCGCATTTCTTGCAAGTATGTTTGTGCTTCCATTGCTCCTTGATATAATCAAAAAATGACTACTTCCATCCTTCTACTATTTTCCCTCCTCTTGCAGAATAAATTGAAGCAAGTGTCAGAATTGAGCCAAGGCAGGCAAAAGCAAGCATGAAAAGAGCAAGAACAATAAATTGAGTTATCATCTCATATTCCATCAAAAATATGGGGATTCCCCCTCCAACAAGAGCTATTGTCGCCTCCGCAAGCGATGGACTCTTTCTTGTCAGAGCCGTTTTTATCGCCGCAAGTCCGCTTTTTTCCTTTATTTCTTCCATAACCCGCTCGGTTATATGAACGGCAAAATCTATGCCTACGCCTATCGCAATGGATGAAACAGTTATGGTCGCGACATTGAGTGGAATGTTTAGAAGAACGAGTATCGAGGGCTCCCAGAGCAAAAGCAGAATTATTGGAAGCATGGTTAAAGAAGCATATCTGAAAGAACGGAAAACAATCAAAAGGCAGAGATAAACAAGCAACAAGGAAATGAATGTGAAGCGGAATTGCTGATTCATGAGCATTTCATTTAATTCAGCTGTGATTGCTGCCAGTCCTGTCAGCTGCTTTACTTTGCCATATCCCTTTATCTCATTATTATAATGGCTTATGATTTCGTCCACACTATATACAGCTCTTTTTGTATCTCTAACAGACATAATGGGCATATCAACATACATGAGTGTTTTTCTGTGGGCTTTCTTATCAAGCAACATTATCTTGTATTTTTCTGGAATCTTGTCAACTATACTTTTAACCTCCTCCTTCGTATCTGGAATTCTACCAAAATTGATTTTTTTGATTACATCAACTATTGAGTAAACAGAAACATTTTCTACACCTACATTTATTATTTTTTCCATCTCATCAAGCTTTTTTAATAAAGCTGGCTCATATATTCCCTCGCTTTTTCCTGAATCAACAAGGATAACTCCTGATTGCCCTGCATGAAATTTATCAGAATATTCATGCATTAGCACATTACTCTCCATCTTTAAAGGCATCATTTCCCATACAGATGAGCGCGTTGAAACTCGTGGAATCGAAGCAATTGAGACGAGAGAGAGCATTACCAAAATAAGCAATATTTGCTTTCTGTATTTTGTAAGATTTGCAAGCTTACGCCATTCCACGCTTCTTTTCCTTCTTGTTTTTATTACCATAAGCATTGTTGGCACAAGAATCATCGTAGTTATGAATGAATATAAAACGCCAATAAGAAAGGCGAGACCCATGTTGTATATGGGAGGCATGTTTGAGCTGAGTAAAGAAGCGAAGCCGACAATTGTTGTTATGGCAGATAAAAATACAGCTTTTCCCGTAGTATTTATCATTTTTTTAATGGCCTCCATTGGTTTTTCCATTCTTTCCATGAAATAGTTAACCATATGCAATGAATATGCAACCCCTAAGGAAGCGAGTAAAGGTAAAACAGCTATAACAGTTGGAGCAAATTCAGTTTTCATTAAACCAATTGTTCCAAATGTTAATCCAACAGCATATAAAACGGGCATTATAACAATGAATACAACTTTCGCATCTTTATGAAAAGCAAAAAGAGTAAGAACAATGAGAAGAAGCGAGAGTAAAGCAACTCCATATATTTTATTCATGATCCAGTTCACAGTTTCAGTATACATTGTTATCATTCCTGTTGGAGTTGCTTTAAAACCTTTGGCAGATTGAGATATTGGATAAGCTTTGTCATCCAAGAGTATGGCAGCATTTGTGCTTTTATTTGTTGTCACTATTATAACGGCGTCTTTTCCATTATGACTTATCAGATTATATTTTATTTCATCCGGAATATAATTCAGCAAAAAATTTGCATACATCTGATTATCTGGTATTTTATCCTCGCCACATGGCATATTGGCATTGGTTTCTCTTAACAAAGAAGCTATGCTTGCTGTATAGGCAACTCCGTCTCTTAAATCAGGATACGGGTCAAGAGCAGTTTCCATGGCGTCGATTTCCTTTAATTTAGCTACCTGCGTTAAATTATCCCCCTTTAAATAAATCATGAGAGAATCAAT
>JAGGYX010000048.1 GCA_021162305.1 Thermoplasmata archaeon
CTTCTCTTCTATATGGAAGCATGTTCGCCAACGCTACCATCACAATCCATGCTATTGTAACAATGACTGCCATTGCAATGCCGTGTGTAGCCATTTCATGCAGCATCGCCGCCGTGTCTGCAGGATTTTTCATTGCCGTGAGGAAAGGTGGCCATGGAACAACTTCACCATGCCAGATATGTTCGATGGCAAGGAGAATGAAGCCGCCCCATAGCATTGTGTTCAGCCATCTAAGCTTCCATTTCTCTGCCTTTTCCTTTCCTATTGCTTTTTGAATAATTGTTGTCGCAATCGCTTCCGAGCCGGGAACAAGGAAACATGCCATATTTTTCACCTCGTAACACTTTTTTTTATTTTTGTGTTACTGAATGAAAAATTTTTATTTAAATCTTTCGATACATATTATGGAACGGTTCAGCATTTCAATAGAAGAAGAGCTGTTAAAAAAATTTGATGATTTTATAGCAAGGCATAAATATCCTTCTCGTTCCCATGCAATAAGAGATTTTATAAGAGATGCATTGATAGAAGAAGCAATAAAGCATAACCAGGAGGTATTTGGAACAATAACAGTGATATACAATCATGAGGTTAAAGACATAACAGATAGGATAACGCACCTGCAGCACGGCTACTTAAATGAAATAAGGGCTGCCGTCCATGTCCATATAGATGAAAAAAATTGCCTTGAAACACTGATTGTTCATGGAAAGGCAGGCGTAATAAAAAATATTGCCAAAGGCTTGAAAGGCATAAAAGGGGTAAAGCATGTTAAATTTATAATGACAAGAGTTGAGCCATAGCAAAGATTAATTATCGCAATGCATATCCAATCATGAAAATAGAAATGAAGCATGGGGCGGGCGGCGCCGCCATGGAGGATTTTATAAAGAATGAGATAGTGGAAAGGATTGGTGGTGGGAAAGCTGAAATTGGGCTTGAAAAGCTGGATGATAGCTGCGTCGTTGATGGCATTGTTTTTACAACAGATTCATATACTGTTAAGCCGATATTTTTTGCGGGGGGCGACATAGGAAAGCTTGCTGTCAGCGGAACAATAAATGATATCTATGCTATAGGAGGTGCCGCCGTGGCAATTTCTTCTGCTCTCATCATTGAAGAAGGCTTGGAATTTGATGATTTTCGGAGGATAATGGAAAGCATGGCAAAGGAAGCAAAAAAAGCGGGTGTTGCAATAACAACGGGCGACACAAAAGTCGTTGAGAAAGGCAGCGTGGATAAAATTTTTATAAATACTGCCGGTATAGGAAAAAGGCACCTAAAGCTGGATGAAAATTTTGAAGTTGTTGAAGAATATAGAAAAGTAAAGCATAGATGGCTTCTGGATTCAAACATTGAGGAAGGAGATAAAATAATATTTACTGGAAGTGCTGGAGACCATGGAGCAGCCATATTGGCAGCAAGATATGAAATAGAAAGCAATGTGGAAAGCGACGCTCAACCATTAAATAGATTAATGGATGTTGCACTTGAGATTGGAGGAGTTGTTGCAGCAAAAGACCCAACGAGAGGCGGACTTGCCAATCTTCTGAATGAATGGAGAGAGAAAAGCAAAATAGGCTTTTTAATAAGAGAAAGGGATATCCCGATAAAGGATGGAACAAAAGCAATATGTGAGCTTCTTGGAATCGATGTCTTGGAGCTTGCAAATGAGGGCATATATGCAATGGCAGTTGTTCCAGAAAAAGCTGAAGAAATTTTGGAAGCTATAAAAAAGCTTCCTGAAGGAAGAAATGCTGCAATAGTTGGAGAGGCAAGAAAGGAATATGAGTATGCAATTCTGGAAACAAGTGTTGGAGGGAAAAGGATAATAGAAGCACCAATAGGAAGTGCTGTTCCAAGGATATGTTAGCGTTAATATTTAAAATTCATCCTGTTTAAATTTATGAGATGGTTGAAAATATTTGTAGCATTGTTAATCATGTGTTCAGCAGGGTGCATTCAGAAAAGCAGCGAGTATACTCAATCTTTTCAGAATATTACTGTCAGTGAAGCATATAAATTGATTCAAAACAATACAAATTTAATAATCATAGATGTGAGAGGATGTAAATGCACATATAACAAGGAACATATACCAAATGCAATATGGGATACATATCCTGAGGATTTTTATGGAACGAAAAAGGATTTACTCATCTATTCCCAGGTTGACTCAACAAGCATGGATTTTTGCAAAAAGCTTGTCGGGCATGTATACGGAAAAATATATAATCTCAAAGGAGGCATAGATGCATGGAAGGCGGCAGGCTACCAAATCGAGAGTTAACTGCCGCCTATGGGAGGAAAAATTGCTATTTCGTCTCCTCCTTTCACGCTCCTATTTTCATCAGCATATTCATGATTTATTGAAAAAATTGCATATCCAATGAATTTCCTTATGGAAGGATATTTTTTTGTGAGAAATTGAATTATATCTTTAATCTTTGCATCATCTTTTATTTCAATTTCTTTCTCACCAATTGCCTCTCTATAAACAGAAAATAGCTCTATTTTAATCTTCATTTTTCTCACCACAAACTGGACAATTTACTTTCCTTCTCACCTTTATTATATCATATCGATTGAATCGTCCATCATATAAAAGCAGTTTATTTTGCAGGGTCTGCATTCCATTAAAGAATTTTATCGCTTTCGTCGCCTGAATCGTGCCCATTGTTCCTGCTATTGCACCGAGAATAGGTGTTTCCTTTCCTTTTCAGGAGGAATGGGAAAAATACAATGAATGCAGGCTGTTTTTTTTGGGAATTATTGTTGTAGTCATTCCACTCATTTCTCTGCATGTTGCATAGAAAAGAGGCAAGTTTAATTTTACCGCTGCTTCATTTATCAAATATCTGGTTGGGAAGTTATCTGTGCAATCAAGCAGTGCATCCACATCATGAAACGATTCTCCAAAATTATTTTCATTTAATCTCTCATCAATTGCCTCAATCTCTATCTCACTATTCAAATTTGAAAGTTTTTCTTTGGCTACAGTTGTTTTCTTCTTTCCCAATTCTTTTTCTGAATACAATATTTGTCTGTTCAAATCTGACTTGCTGACAATGTCATTGTCAATGATTCTGATGTGCCCGATGCCAGCAGCAGCAAGATAAATGCTTGCGGCACTTCCTATTCCGCCGAGCCCAACAATAGCTATCTTTGCTTTCTCCAATTTATGCTGATTAAAATCAGGAATTATTGTTTGTCGCTTATACCTCCCAATTATTTTCTTTCCAAATATTTTCATTGGTTTTACTAAGATAATTTTTTCCATTTTAATACAATTTTTCATTTTCTTACATTCCCATAAGCGTAAAATTTTAAATGCAGCAGAAAAATTCTGGATAATAAATATATAGCCTCTATTCCCTTTTTAACTATATTTCTTGAATCCCATTTCTTCTGCAACTTCCCTAAAGCATTGTCGGCAGAGATGCATTCCATATCTCCTTACAATTCCTCTTTTTCTTCCACATCTCTCACATCCTTTAATTCTGCCATATTCCTTTTTCTTTTCCTTTATTTTAATCATTCTACCACCTCAACATTGAATTCTTTCTTAACAAATTCTATTGCCTCCTGCCTGCTCACGCGGTGGCGGTGGGGCACTTTTGTTTTCTCTATTTTTCTTCTTTTTATTCTATAACCAGCCTTTTCGAGAGTTACGCATATATCCATACCGAATATTCCTATATCTGGGTCATATTTCATGTCTTTGAATTCTGTATGATCTGTTATTCCAAAAGAGAAGTTGCCCTCACCATCAAAAGACCATTCTGGAAGCTTGAAGTTGCGAACCCATAATGCTTCTTTAAGGAAATCGATGGCTTTCTGCTTTCGCAAAGTAACCTTGCATCCTATTGGCATTCCCTTTCTTATTCCGAAATCGCGGTTCGTCATCTTGGCATAGGTGCGAATAGGCTTCTGATGGGTAAGCATTTCTAAAACCTTCTCTGCCTTCCTCAATTTATCTCCGCCCTCTCCAACGCCTATATTCACAGTAACTTTTTCTATCTTAACCTGCTGCATTGGATTACTCATATATCTCCACCTTCGGTAATTCTACGAGAGGCTTATCTTTTCCAATTGGAAACACATATGGTTTTATAGTCGAGAATCCTTTAAGCTTTACAATATTTGGCATTGGGCTTTTTGTTACCACAATTTCATCTATTTCAGCAATTTCTCCAGTATGTATTCCTCCTGTAATAAGGGCAAGATATCCTTTTGCCAATGGTATTTTTTCCATTATTTCCTGCTCTGGAATACTTATTTTCAAAACATCTCCAGTGCTGTAATCATTTTCTCCCGCTATAATATTTCGGCCATCGTGCAGGTTAAGCTGTAATTTTCCTCCTTTAACAATCGTTTTATTCTCTATCCTGCTCAACTTCCACTTCGCTTCCTCACCATCAATCTTAACAAGCCTTAAATGACCTTTTGAATCGAAAAGAATGCGATAATGCTCATCTATATCTGGAATAGAAACAACATCCATCAAGCCGCATGGAAATTTATGATCACGTCTTGCTTTTCCATCTATCAAAATTTTCCTTGCTGCTATAATTTTCTTTGCTTCTCTCGCACTATCAGCAAGCTTAAGATAATCTCTAACAACAACTGCGAGAGGCAAGCTTCTATCAACTGGATGCGGACCAGGCGAAGGATGAATCGCCCATTTTTTTGTTTTTCTCTCGATTCTCCATGTCTCTGGAGCACTGAATCTCTTTAAATGTGCCATCTTTCCCCAAATCAACTTGTTATTAAAATATTTTACTGTCTCATCATCTTTTCATCAGATTCTGACCCTTTCATCACTTTTCAGCAATTTTAATACAGCATTAATATATAAAACATGCTTTTATAACTAATGACAAAATATTGTCCAAGATGTGGTTCAAGCAATGTTGAATGGTTGCTCCCTCAAACATGGAGCGTATGGTATTGTAAGGATTGTGGATACATTGGAAGC
>JAGGYX010000217.1 GCA_021162305.1 Thermoplasmata archaeon
AAATATAAGATGATTAGCAATTAATATTAAGCGGAGGATTCACATAGGAGAAATCTATTGGTGCACGCATATGGAAAGATAGATATTGAGAGATTATGGGAAATATTGCAGGAAGATTTAGAAGATATCTTGTCATTTGTCAAAGAAATTGAGAGATTTTTGGAAGAAAATGAATGAGAAGATTGAGGAAAGAATAATGGAAAAAATGGAAATACTCATCGACAGAATAGAGTTTATTAATGAGAATATTTCAGATGAAATGATGGAAAATAGAATATTGAAGAAAGCTCTTTATAAGGAATTTCAGGAAGCTATAGAAGCAATGACAGACATCTGTGCATTGATTAGACGGGGATTAAATTCTTCAGCAAAAGACGATTACACCAATATTGATTTTCTGGTTGAAAAAAAAGTTATCGGCAGTAAAACAGGAAAGAAAATGAAAGAGGCAAATGGATTGAGGAATAGATTGATTCATGAGTATGACGGATTAAATGATATGCTTGCTTATGAATCCATGAAGGAGCTGGTTAATCATCTCAAATCATTTTCTCAAGAGGTTTTAAAATGGATGAAAAAAGAATCTTGAAAGATTTAGAAAAACTGATTCCATATTCAATGGGCATAATTATATATGGCTCGCATGTCAAAGGATATGCAGATAAAAAATCAGATATTGATGTATGTATAGTAAAAAAAGAGAATATTGATGAAAAGAAACTATTTCATGAAATATTGAATGTTTCTTCTGAAGACTACGATATAGTCATGTTCGATAAAATTCCATGGTATTTAAAGGGAAAAATAATTAAGGAAGGAAAGGTAATATATGCAGAAGATAGGGATTACCTCGATTTCTGGTTATATAAACGGGCAAAGATATGGAATGATATGAAAAGAAGACAAAAAAAAGTATCAAAAGAAGATTTAATGAAAAGGATAAAATGATGTTGGAAGATGTAATTAAAAAAATTAAAGGCATTGAAGGCTTTGAGAGGGTGAAGCTTATAATTTTATATGGCTCCGCAGCAGAAAAACGAATGAGAAAAGAATCGGATATTGACCTGTGCATATATTATGACGGCAGCATTGACGAAGCTTCCAAATTTAGATTTAAGGCACTTTCAGAATTGTTTGATGACATATATGATATTCAAATTTTTCAGCAGCTCCCGATGTATGTAAGGATAGAGGTTCTAAAGGGGAAGGTTATTTATTGCAGAGATAAAAAATTTCTATATGATGTAGCTATTCAAACAATAAAAGATTTCGAGAGATTCAAACACAGATTTTATGATTATGTTGGATTGCAGATGATAAAATGAGAAAGGATATTATAAAAACCAAACTTAAAGAAATAGAAGAAAGCATCAAAATCGTAGAAGAAAATCTACCAGATAAATTTGAAAAATTTGTGAAACTGGGACTAATAAAAGATGGAATTTATAAAAGAATGGAGTTTGCGATTGAGAATGTTTTTGATATTTGTGCAATTATAAACTCAGATTTAGAGCTTGGTATCCCGAGTAACGATGAGGACATTGTAGATAATTTGGTGATGAATGAAATTATAGACAAGAGAATGAAGGAAAAATTGAAAGCAATGAAGGGGTTTAGAAATATATTGGTTCACAGATATGGAAAAATTGATGACAGGATAGCATTTAACATTTTAAAAGAGAATATAAAAGATTTCTGGTTATTCATGGAGAAAATAGAGGATTTTTTGAGGAATATAGGATAAAATGAATGAAGAAAAGAAAATACTGGCTGCCATACCATGCTATAATGAAGAGATGACCATAGGAAGTGTGATTATAAAAGCAAAACGTTACGTTGATGAAGTTATTGTAATAGATGATGGAAGCACAGATGATACAGCCACTGTTGCCAAAGAAGCGGGAGCAAAAGTAATAAGACATGAAGAAAATAGAGGAAAAGCATATGCAATAAAAAAAGCGTTTAAATATGCTTTAGAAAATGGATTTGATATTATCGTTACCTTAGATGGCGATGGTCAGCATAATGCAGATGAAATTCCAGATATGCTTGAGCCCATCTTAAATGGCAAAGCCGATATGTCAATTTGTTTTAGGTCGGGAAAACTTACAGAAATGCCCTTCTGGCGTAAAATTGGCAAAAGAATTTTAGACTATGCAACAGGCGTTGCTGGAGGTAAAATTACTGACAGCCAGTGTGGTTTTAGAGCCTTCAATAGAAATGCAATAGAAGCATTTGCAAAACGTTTGAGAGGAAATGGATTCAGTATTGAAAGCGAGGAAATTGTTCTTGCAAATGATTCAAATCTGCGAATAGCAGAAGTAAAAACAACCTGCAAATATAAGAATTTGAAAACATCAAAGAAAAATCCTTTTACCCATGGACCATCTGTGCTTAGCTTTTTAATATGGCTTATTGCAGAGCGCCATCCATTACTCTTCATTGGCATTCCGGGCTTGGCTTTAGTCATAGTAGGATTTTTCTTTGGCTATAAAACAGTTAGATTTTATAATAAAACACATGTTTTTCTTATTTCATATGCCCTTGTTACTGCAATACTTCTCATCATTGGCGCTTTAGCTATTTTAATGAGCTTATTGCTCAATGTGCTCCCACACATTATAGAAAGGGCAAGAGAGGAATAAAAGGATGTGTTGAAATGGAATTGGAATATAAAAAAGATTCAATTTATATAAAAAATAAAGTAATTACAGAGTTGGATAAATTTGTCTTAGATTTTGTAAAATTTCTTGAGAGATTTACAGAATATACGATTGTAAGTGGATATGTTACAATTCTTTTTGGGAGGGCAAGAGGAACAGAAGATATTGACACACTTATAGCAAGATTTGATAAAAATATGTTTATCCATCTCTTCAAATTGTTGATAGAGAGCGACTACAATTTTCTAAATTCTGAAAATGCAAATGAATTATATGAAATGCTTGAGGAAGGTTTAGCAATAAGAATTGCAAGGAAAAATACAGTAATACCAAATATAGAATTAAAATTCGTAAAAGATGAATTTGATAGATATTCATTAGAGAATAAAATAAAGGTTGCGATGAATGATAAGCATATATTCATTTCTCCAATAGAATTACAGATACCTTATAAATTATATCTTGGAAGTGATAAAGATATCGAAGATGCCATATATCTCTGGGATATTTTTAAAGAAAAAATTGATTTAAGCCTTCTCAAAAAATTTATGGATAAATTAAATGTGGATGGTGAAAAATATGGAATTAAAATTTGAAAGAAAGGCTTTTCGTCACATTTAAATATAATAAAGTTAATAGTTGACGAATAAAATGTGTGAAGATAAAATAGTTATTGATCCGGAGATAAGGCATGGGAAGCCAGTAATAAGAGGGGCAAGAGTGCCTGTTGACATAATATTGGGATCGATAGCTGGGGGTATGAGTATAGAAGAGGTTGCAGAGGAGTATGGCATTAAAAAGGAAGATGTACTTGCAGCAATCGAATATGCAGCAAAATTAATATCAAAAGAAGAAATAAAAACAATCGCTTAAAATGAAATTTTTGTTAGATGCGGACATGCCCAAATCAACCGCAGATATTATAAGAAGTTTTGGCTATGATGTGGAAGATGTCAGAGATATTGGGTTAGGTGCAGCAAAAGACAAAGAAATAATTGAATATGCTCTTAAAAACGAAAGAATAATTGTCACGAGAGATACTGATTTTGGAGAAGTACTTAGATATCCCAAACATCCTGGAGCTATTATTTTTCGACTTCCATATACTTTTATTGCAGAAAAGATAAATGAAAGAGTGAAAAAATTTTTCGAAACTGTTGATGAAAAAGATATAAAAAATACAATAATAATTGTTGAGCTTGCAAGATATAGAAGAAGACCTTTATAACTAATTTTTATGGCTGCAAAACAGCAATTTTTCCATCATCGGTGAAAAATATGGAATTGAAATTTGATAGAGTGAAAAATTTGAAAGAAAGGCTGGAATTCATCCATTATTATGCTGAATGGGTAAAAAGAGTGCCGAATGAAATATGGAGCAAGCAGCAGGCTATGCTCATCAATAGCTTCATGCAAAATTGCAAAAATTTTAAGATGGATAGCAAAGAATATCTAAAAATGATTGAATATGGCAAAAGGAGAAAGATAAAATGATAGATGCTGATTATTTGAAAGTAGAATGGAAAGTGAATTTATTCTTTCTTGTTTTTCATTATCATGCATTTTAAATACTCTGAGCATGCGAAACTCAAGCTAAGAGAAAGAGAGATACAAGAGCATGAGGTAGAGGAAATTCTTAGAAAACCAAGAGAAATTCTTTTAGATATCGAAACAGGAAATTTAATTATGGTAGGAGATAGAAAATCCAAACAGAATCATAAATTAATAGTTGTATATTCACGGGAGAAGGATAAAGCCATAACAATTATTGATACATCAAAAACGGAAATAATAATTAAAAAGAGGAAGGAGATAGGAAGATAGGTGAAAGTAAAATGAAAGTTAGATATGATCCAGAGTCTGATATCTTGTATTTGTTAATTAGAGAAGGAAAAATTAAAGATACTATCGAGATTAGCGAGGATTTATTTATAGAATATGATGAAAATGATAATATTGTGGGAATAGAGTTATGGAGAACCAGAAAAAATGTTTTTGGTGAATTGCTAAAATATTTGGACAAAATAAACAGTATAGTAAGGAAATGAAGTGTTGATAGCGTAATAATAAATG
>JAGGYX010000158.1 GCA_021162305.1 Thermoplasmata archaeon
AGGAATTCTCCTGCAAAGATATCAACTATCTCTATGATGGTGTGATTTTATATTTAGCAAGGAAATGTTTGTTTTAGATATGGAAATAAAATCTTAAAAGGAAAAATCATAGATGAAGTTCAATTAGAAACAAAAGGTAAAGTAGCTGGAAAATATTGTGACGTTATACAATTGATAAAATTGGATGACGGAGATAAAGTAATCAGATTTGGATTTTACAAGATGGATGAAAATGGAATTTGGAGATGGGGAAGAGCAGCATTATGGGAAGAGCCTGCAATTCTTAAAAAATTATTCAAAAAAGCTATGGAAAAAGGATGGTTTGAGGGATTAGTAAATAAAAAATAGATTTATACATCGCTTGAGTATATATCACCAATAAATCTGCTGCAGGAGCGTTTTCCAAGGTTAAAGAAAATAAATACATTTATCCTGTTAGTTCAGATGTTGTATAAAATAATCCAAAATCCTTTTTATATTCATGGCAAATATCATAATTATGAGAGCTCTCCCGTCTCGCATTCTCGAAGCATTCATAATTTTTTTAGCTGCTTATTCATTTTATAAACATGATTTGCTATGGGGATTTGCATGCATTGTTGGATTCCTTTTGTCCATATCTCCAATTTTAATAAAAAAGAACTTCCGCTTCAGTATTCCATGGCTTTTAGAATTTTTAATTGCTTTCGCCATCTCATTACATATATGGGGCGGCGTGCTGGGTTTATATGCCATACCATTATATGATAAATTTGCCCATTTTCTTGCCTCTGCAATCATAGCATTTTTTGCCCTTATTGTAATGTATGTTCTCGATACCTACTCAATGCGAATTCATATGGATTTCATCATGCTTTCATTCTTTATTATAATATTCACTCTCGCCATGGGAGCAATGTGGGAAATAGCTGAATTCGCATCAGATCAAGTTTTTTCACATGGCATACCAGTTGCTCAGATTAGTTTGCATGATACAATGACTGATTTGATAGCAGATGGCATAGCTGGCTTGCTTGTTGGAATATTTGGAGCAATAGGGATAAGAAAGGGTGAGTTTAAAGAATTGCTTTTTGAAATTGGAAAAGAAGTTGAAAAGCTGCACATACACTTTTTTGATAGCAAAGCAATGGCTATGAAAAAATTGGAAGATGCGAGGGCAAGAAAAAAGGTTGATGAAAAAGCTTTGCCAATAATAGAGAAAATAAATAAAATGGCTGATTTTTTTACTACAAGCAGCTGTTCTGGCAGGATAGTTTTGCTTGAAATTCCCTCTCCAGGTAAGAAAAGAAAGGCAAGATTTCTTGGAAGATGGCATAATGAAATAAATATGGATATGCTGGAAGATGCTTTACAAAATGCTAAAGAAGGTGAGATATGGTTTCTGGTTCAATCGCCAATATTCCATATTTTCACAATTTCATTGAAAAATGCAAAAGCTTTATTACATGCTGCAATTCAATCTGGATTTAAATATTCCTCCATAAAATCAATAAATGGAAAGGTGATGGTTGAGATACTGAGCACTGAAAAAATGGATGCACCAATTGGAAAAAATGGAAAGATATATGTTTCGAAGGAATATCTTTCAATGCTTGTAGAAATAGCAAACCTGCTTATGAAAAAAATGGACAGGAAATTAAAAAGGCTTGAGAAAAAAGTGGAAGAAATGCAAAATATTTTAATGGCAGGGTAATACAACTTAATGAATTATCTCCTGCTCCTGCTGACCGCCCTTGTCGCCTTCACATGGGGCATGCTGTTTGCATTCTGGCTTATTTTTGCAAGAACAGCGTCAAGACTGGCAAAGTTGCTTGAGAGAGCAACGGGAAGAAATGTGGATGTAGAGGAGATATATCAAACATTGAAAAACATTATTGATAAAGCTTATGAAGAATTGAAGGAGAAAGAAAATGAAGATGAAAATAAATGAATTCATAATCAATGCTTATAATCAGTTGAGCAGAATAAAAAGTAACCTTGCCATTTTGCATAAATTTTTGATACTCATAATACCTTTTCTGACTATAGCTTACTATTTTGTTTTTGTTTCGAGCATTCTACCACCAAATGCAGCTGCAAAATATACAGGGCTGGTGATAGCATATTTCTTTCCGCCTGCGGGGAAAGAAAGTGTCATACCTCTTATGCTCTCGAATCAACTTGGCCCACCAATATCGCCATGGATAGTTGGAAGCACCATCATCATTTTAGATGTTATTTCATCTGCCATTATTGCGTATAACTGGTGGTTTGCCGAGTTCATAATAAATCATATAAGCATATTGCAGCGTGGCTATAAATGGCTTCAGGAGAGAGCAAAGAAGTTCAAAAAGGCAAGATGGCTTGACATGGCTTTGCTTTTATTTATGATAATTCCCTTTCAAGGCACGGGGGGCATAAGTACAACGATTGTTGCAAGATTGCTTGGATTGCCAGCCAGAAAAACAGTAGCCATAGTAATGGCTGGCTCGACCATAACAACCTCTCTCTGGATTCTATGGTGGCTCGGCTTTTTGAGCTTCATAAAAGCAATATTTTTTATATCAATCTGATTTTACAGCATGAAAGCTTTGGTGACTGGAGGAGCTGGTTTCATAGGAAGTCATTTAATAGACGCCCTGTTGAGGAGGGGCTACCATGTTACATGTTTTGACAATTTTTCTTCTGGAAAAATGGAATTCATACAGCATAATCTGGATAAAATCCAGCTTATAAAAGGTGATTTACTCAACAGAGAAGAAATAAAAAAAGCTTTAGAGAGCGCTGACATCGTCTTTCATTTAGCAGCAAATCCTGATGTAAGGCTTGGAGAGCATGACACGAAAGTGCATTTTCAGCAAAATATTGTTGCAACCTATAATCTGCTTGAAGAAATGAGAATAGCGGGAATAAAAAAGCTCATTTTCACATCTTCTTCAACAGTCTATGGAGAAGCTGAAAAAATACCAACTCCCGAAGATTACGGACCAATGATTCCAATTTCATTGTATGGAGCATCAAAGCTGGCGGCAGAAGCATTGATAATGGCATATTGCCACACTTTTGACATGGAAACAAAAATATACAGATTTGCCAATGTCGTTGGTCCTCGCTCAACACACGGCGTAATATATGATTTCATACATAAATTGCTCAGGGATAAAACAAAACTCGAAATCCTTGGCGACGGAAGCCAGAGGAAATCATATTTGTATATAGATGATTGCATAGATGCAATGTTTTTTGGCATGAAATCGGAAAAGCAAATCGATGTATTCAACATTGGTTCAGAAGACTGGGTAAATGTAAAGAGAATCGCTGAAATTGTAAGCGAAGAAATGGGATTACATCCAGAATTCATTTTTACTGGTGGCATAGATGGAAGAGGATGGAAAGGAGATGTAAAAATAATGAAACTTGCCATAGATAAGCTAAAAAGCATGGGATGGAAACCAAAATACAATAGCGAGGAAGCAATTAGAATGACTGCAAGATGGATGATTGAAAACATATAGTCGTGCATAAATTTTTCACCGTTTCTCTTTAGATTTATTAAAATAAAAAGCATTTTGCATGCGTTGATGGTTTATTAAAGTTTAGGCATGCCAAAATATTTATATTCTGCTTTTATTTAATAGCGTGGAATTAAAAAGAAGAGAAGAGGATTATCTGGAAGCAATATTTGAAATTTCAAAAAGAAAAGGAAAAGCAAGAACAACAGACTTAGCAGAGCATCTCGGCATAAAGCCAGCGAGTGTTACAGAAATGCTGCAGAAATTAGCTGCTAAGGGGCTGCTGGAATATCATAGGTATAGCGGAGTTATATTGAGCAGGAAAGGCGAGGAAGTTGCACAGTCTGTGAGGGAGAGACATAATACAATAAGGGAATTGTTAAAATACCTGCAAGTTCCACCAGAAATAGCCCAAAGAGATGCATGCATAATGGAGCATAATCTCAGTCCTATAACAATAATTCAGCTAAAAAAATTCATAAATTTCATCAAAAATTGTCCCAAAAATGCTCCAGTATGGCTTGAGCATTTCAAGAAATATTCTGAGACGGGAGAATTTGATTGCAATGAGGAGTGTGAGGAAAAAATTTAGGCAAACCTTAATTACTGCCTAAAGGATATATGTTATGAACATGACGGATAACATTATACTGCTGGCATTCATATGGACACCGCATAGGGGTGATAAAAATGAAAGTAGGACTTGATGAATTAAAACCCGGAGAAGAAGGAGTAATCGCCGGCTTCGCGGGTGGAGACCCAGTAACAATAAGAAGGATAACAGAGATGGGAATGACAAAAGGAGAAATAGTGAGAGTAATAAGAAATGCTCCTTTAAAAGATCCAGTGGAATTTGAAGTGAAAGGATATAATCTCTCATTGAAAAGGGATGAAGCAAAGATGGTAATCGTAGATGTGAAAAGATGATTCCGCTTGCAATGGCTCCAGAAGGAAAAATTTTGAGGATTGTAGGTATTAGAGGGGGAAGGGGCATTATGCAAAGACTCATGGAGTTGGGTTTAGTCCCGGGTTCAACAATAAGAGTCATAAAATCTACAGGAAGGGGACCAATTTTACTGGAGGTGAAGGGCTCAAGGATTGCTTTAGGTAGGGGGATAAGTATGAAACTACTTGTGGAGGTGAGATAATGAAGATAAGAGTTGCATTGGCAGGAAATCCGAATGTTGGAAAATCTGTGGTTTTTAATAATTTAACTGGAGGCCATCAACATATTGGAAACTGGCCTGGAAAAACAATTGATAAGGCAGAAGGAACAGTGAACTATAAGGGAAATGAAATCTATGTTATTGACCTTCCCGGAACATACAGTTTAACGGCATACTCTGCGGAAGAATTAATTGCGAGAGATTACATTATTCAGGAAAAGCCAGATGTCGTGATCAATATTGTGGATGCATCAAATTTGGAGAGGAATCTCTATCTTACACTACAACTATTAGAACTTGGAGCAAATGTAATTATTGCTTTAAATAAGATGGATTTAGCTGAAAGGGAAAATGTAAAAATAGACATTGAAAGATTGGAAAAAAAATTGGGGATTCCAATAATACCTATGGTTGCTCCAAAGAAGGAAGGTATGAAGGAACTGTTGGATGCCATAATAAAATATGCGAAAAAATCGGTAAAAAGAGAAATGAATTACAATGAAAAAATAGAAAGATATATAGATGAAGTTGAGAAGATAATAGAAGGAAAATTGGAAGGTTTTGATAAAAGATGGATAGCAATAAAAATTCTTGAAAATGATAAAGAAGTTAAGAAGAAAATTGGCAAAGATTTACTTTCACAATGTGAAGAAATAAGAGAGAAGATGAATAAGAATGTTGGGGATCCAGAGATAGCTCTTGCAGATGCAAGATACCAATTGATAAAAGATATATGTGGAGATGTCTTAACAAAAGAGAGAAAAGTTACAGTATCTGATATTATAGACAGTGTTCTTCTCGACAAGTTTTTTGGAATACCAATATTCGTATCCATACTTTGGATGATCTTTCAGTTTGGTTTTATGGTGTCAGCACCGTTCTGTGATTTTCTCGGAGATGGTTTTGCAGCATTATCTTCTGTCCTTTCAGGAGCTACTGGAATTCAATGGTTTGATTATTTATTCTTTGGGGATTATGGTGTGCTTAATGGAATTGGTATGGTGCTAAGTTTTGTTCTGTTGATCATTCTGCTATATTTTGCATTATCCCTTGTTGAAGATTTTGGATACATGGCGAGGGCAGCATTCCTGATGGATAAGATTATGAGAAAGTTGGGGTTATCAGGAAGGGCAATAATTCCAATGATTTTAGGATTTGGTTGCAATGTTCCCGCAATTTATGCAACCAGAATGATACCGGATGAAAAAGATAGGTTGGTTGCAATAGTAACAAATCCGTTGATGCTATGTGGAGCAAGGTTAGTCTTCTTTTCCGCCATAGTCGGAGCAGTTTTTGGGAAAGCGGGAGGAGATGTTATTCTATCACTTTATCTTTTAGGAATAGTTCTTGCTTTCATTGTAGCAATTATTCTCAGAAAAACAATATTGAAAGGGAGAGTTTCGCCATTCATATTAGAACTCCCACCATACCAGATGCCAGTTCCAAAGGTGTCTCTGTCTAAGGCGTGGCAAAGAGGAAAGTTGTTTTTCACAAAAGCGGGAAAGGTGGTGTTACCAGGAATACTTATACTTGGAATATTGCTTATAACGAGCACTAGTTTTACCTACACGGAAAATGCAGAAGAAAGTTTGGCAGCTGCCATTGGAAAGGCATTTCTTCCAATAGTTGCGCCTCTTGGATGGGACTGGAGACTGCTTGTGGCTGCATTATTCGGAATTGTAGCGAAGGAGATAGTCCTTGGAGCATCTGCCTTGCTTTACGGCGCATCAGAAGAAACTATAGCAACAACGATGGCCAGTATGTACACTCCTTTGCAAATGTATTCATACATGGTCTTCATTTTGATTTATGTTCCATGCATAGTAACAATTGGAGCAATAAAGCAGGAGGCAGGATCGAAATGGGCAATATTTACATTAATCTATGGAATTATACTTGCATATATAATGGCATGGGTTGTTTTGGGATTTGGCCATTTAATGGGGGTGGTATAAATGAATAGCATAAAAATAGGAAGAAAAGAGAGCATACTCATCCTCATAATGTCCTTGCTTTATATAATATATGGGATAGTGCAGTTTTACAATGGAATAGTTGCATGGTGGCTTCCCTGGCTGGGAGGAAATATACAATTGGGAATTGCAGTGCTTGATACGTATATACCAAATGCATTTCCAGATGTTTTTTCTGGATTTGTTCTTTTAACAGTTGGGGCAGTGCTATTAAGGGGGGTACATCTGAAGCATCTTGGAAACGAAAAATACTATGGCCATTTATTTGTTGGATGGCTTTTCGCAATGATTCTAATGATACTCAACATACTTGTATTAATTGCAGACATTCTTGATGTGTACTATCCCCTCGTGTGGGGTGGAGAGATTGAAGAAGGATGGAGTTTGGCAGGAGATGCATGGGGAATAGCACCACATTTAATTCTTGGAATCTTACTCACTCTTTTTTATCCAAAGATGAAAAGCATCTTAAGAGAGCTCTCTCCCATGAAGTATAGGCGAAAGGATGAATAGAAGTAATAAAAAGAATCGGATAAAGGTTGCCATCTTTCTTATAATGTCTTTAGTAATGATGTCCGTAGATTTTTCAGTGGGCTTAGATGTAGAACAAAATGTTAAAATAGGCATTTTGATGATAAATCATGGAGAACCTGCTGAATATAACGCCACTATATATGAGGATTTTAAAGAATTCACTCAGCATATGATTAATGTCGGTATAATACCAAGATTTTTGATGAATATTGATACAGGAACGATACTCATTGATGAAAAAAATGACCATTGGGCGCCGTTTTGGAAAAGAAGCTTGATAGATGCTTGGGGGAATAGATATAAAGGTTTTGCATTTTTCGTTCCAGGTAATGAGAAAATGGGTGTCCCTCCTCATTATCTAAAAATATTTGGTAAAGGAAGGGGTGAACCTGATATCTTTGAGTATGCTGGTTTGGAAGCATATGAGGCATGGCAAGAAATGGGCGGGAGATCCCCATATCGTGACCAGACAATTCCTCAGATGGAAAATGTGAGCAAGTTACTCAAAAAAGAATATGGAGATAGGATATCGATAAGGTTTGCATATGGTTTTGAGAAAGGAGATGTAAAAGAGAAGACAAAGGAACTTTTGGATGAAGATATAGATATCTTGATAGTTGCACCACAGGTAGTAGTGGGCTCTTATTTCGAAGGAACTCTACATTGGATTAAGGAAGTTCATGAAGCGTTGAACGATTACGTGTTGAAGGAAGGAAAATCTATTTCCTTTATAGAAACGGAGCCGATAGGCATACAGTCAGATTTCATCAAAGGCGTTGTTATGAAGGTAAAGGATGAGTTATCAACGATACCTGCTAATGCAAACGTTGCGATTTTTCTCTCAAACCATGGTTTTCCTTTAACAAAATGCGGTGGTTACGATTGCCAGAGCGATCCATATCACCATTATGCAAAGGAAATCTTTGATAAAATAAAAAAGGCTATAATCAGTAACATAAGTTGGCAGAGAAATCTGGATGTTTTTCAAATTTATGCAGAATCTGCTGAAGGAGACAGCGATCCAGAAAATCAAATGATGAGCCCCCAAGAAGGTTTAAATTATACCAAATCACATGGCTTTACATATATCATAGATATACCTTATGAGTTTCTTGGGGATTGTATGGATACTTTAATAGGACTGAGAGAATCTTTTGGAGTCGAACCAAAATGGAACAAAAATTTCGAATCAGAGTTTGATATCCAAGGTATTCATGTAGAGATAACCTCTGCTCTATACTATCACTCATATAGAGAAAAAGCTTATTATCATAGTATCACTAACGAAATAGAAAAACTAATTGGCAGCGAAAACCCAGAAAAATCGTATAAACAAAATCTGATGGAGCAACCTAAAAAGAATGTAAAGGGAGCGATTAGATTCTTACTCACACTCGGAGTATTGGTGGCTATATGGTATTATGTTCTTAGAAAATGGTGATTATGAATTAAAAAAGGTGAAAAATGGAAGTAAAAAAGGTTGTGGATGTAAGGGGATTGAATCCCAAAGAAAGACAGAAAATAGTGATGGAAGAAAGTAAAAAATTGGAAACAGGCGAGATAATAGAAGTTATAAGTGATGATGAAAGGATGCCGAAATTTGCACCTAAGATAGCGGAAGCAATGGGAAACATTGAGTTCATTAATGTGAAAAAAGAAAATGGATTGTATTAGGGATACTTCAAAAGAATAGAATTGATACCATTGAATAAAGCAAGGGGATATGTAAAAGTAGCAAAAATTGATGGTGGTGTTGAAGTAAAAAGTGAATTAAAGAAATTGTTCATTGAAGTGGGCAATACAATTGAAGTTCTTGAAAGGGGCATGAGCCATAAGGATTTTGGACCATTGATTGTGAGAGTGGATAGAGAGATATTGATTCCGAGAGGTATAGCTGATAAGATATTTGTTGAAGGAGGAAAGAAGTTATTGGATATAGAAAAGGGTAAAGTTAAAATAAGAAGTTTAGAAGAATTGAATGAGGACATGAGGAATGGATTATCAAAGATAGGAATAACTAAGGGAAAAGAAGTTGAAGTTGTAGGGCATGATTCGGAGAAAACTTTCAGATTTGAAATAGACAGTGAAAAATACGAACTTGGAGATGGAGAAACAGCAAAGATTTTGGTAAAAAGTGATGAAGGATTAATGCAGGCAAATTTCATTAAAGAAGGAATTGTAGAAGAGATAATTGGGGGAACAGAACTAATTGATAGATTTGGAGACATAAAAGGAAAAGAAATAAAATTAATATCCATAGAAGAAAAAAGAGCGCATGAGGAACTGGGACAGTTTGTAACCATAAAAATGAGAGATAAAGAAATAGTTATAGGAAGAGGCTTGGCAGAAAAGGTATGGGTTAGAAGGTTATAATGAAAAAAGAATGGGTAAAAATGCATATAAAGAGGTGATAAAATGATATTTGAAATAGAAAATATGGCATTTGAGCTGCCAGCATCCACGCTTTTGACAGGGTCTATGGCGGCGGCTAAACCAATATTTGCACAAAAATTTATTGTAAAATGGGTCGAAAATGGTGGCAAAGTTGCATATTTTGCGACAAGCAGCCCTATAGATGGCGTGATATCAAATTTGAAGGTGCTTGGCTTGGATGGAAAAATGATGGATAAAATAACATTCTTCGATTACAACCCACAAATGAAAGAAATTAAAGAGATTGAGGAAGGGTATGCAGGGAATTTCTCTGATGAAAGGCAATTAAAGGAAGCATTGAATATGGTAAATGACAGCCTCGTAGTCATTCCTTCATTTACCCTCCTTTTGGTTGGGATCGAAGATAAATTTTCTTTGGTGGATATTTTGGTTAAAAATTTAATTGAGAAAGATATAACAAGTTTTATTGCTGTAAATTCAGCAATGTTTAAGGAGATAAATAAAATGTTGGAACAGCATGTTGATAATGTTTTAGAATTTATAAAAAAAGAAGAGAGGATATATATTAAAGTTAAAAAATTTAGGGGAGAAGTAGCATTTAAGGAATGGCTCTTCAAATTTCCAATACATCTTTTCCATAAAACAAAGAAAGAAGTCGCAGAGAGAACCTCTAAATTGATAAAGGAAAAAAGGAAGCGCAGCATAAACATTTATATTGAATTTGGCATTACAGAATTGGCGATTTCATGGAAAAGAAAGTAAGTGTTGAGGAGTTGTTGGCAAAGGCAAGAAAGCCTGCTGAGGATGCTATGAAACTGCATCCCTTCTATAGGGGGAAAGTGCAGGTTATTCCAAAATGTGTCATAAGAAGCATGGATGATTTTGCAATATGGTATACACCTGGCGTTGCAGAGCCCTGCAGGGATATAGCAAAAAATCCTGATATGGTATTTGAGCATACAAATAAAGCAAATTTTGTTGCAGTTGCAAGCGATGGAACCCGCGTTTTAGGATTGGGCGATATTGGACCGTTAGCTGGCATGCCTGTCATGGAGGGAAAGGCTTTGCTATTTAAATATCTTGGAGGAGTAGATGCATTCCCAATAATGATAGATACCAAAGACCCTGACAGATTCATTGAAACGGTAAAAATGATTGCTCCGACATTTGGAGGAATAAATCTCGAGGACATAGCTTCTCCAAAATGCTTCTATATTTTAGACGAACTTCGAAAACAGCTCGACATACCAGTATGGCATGATGACCAGCAGGGAACAGCCGCCATTACACTGGCTGGCATAATAAACGGACTTAAAATAGTGGGCAAAAAGCTGAATGAAGTTCAATACGCTATAATTGGGGTGGGTGCTGCCAACACGTGCCTTATAAGGACGCTTATAAAAGCTGGTGTGCCGCCTGGCAACATAATCACTGTTGATTCGAAGGGCATATTGCATCCAGAAAGACAGGACATTGAGCAGCTCAAAGAAAAAAATCCTTATAAATATGAGATTGCAATGAAGACGAATAGCGAGCACAGACAAGGGGGCATAGCAGAGGCTTTGAAAGGTGTTGATGTCTGTGTTGCTGCTTCCAAGCCTGGACCCGGCACCATAAAGAAGGAATGGGCAGCAGCAATGAATGACGATGCCATAATGTTTGCTGAAGCTAATCCAATTCCAGAAATATGGCCGTGGGAAGCGAAAGAAGCAGGAATAAGAATTTTTGGAACGGGAAGAAGCGATTTTCCAAATCAGGTTAACAATAGTCTTGGTTTTCCTGGCATATTCCGCGGCACTCTGGATGTAAGAGCGAAAACAATAACTGATGAAATGCATATAGCTGCCGCATACGCCATAGCGGAGGTGGCGGAGCAGAAGGGATTGCGAGAAGACTACATTGTTCCAACAATGGATGACTGGGAGGTATTCCCATATGAAGCGACGGCTGTGGCGATGAAGGCAATTGAGCAGGGAGTGGCAAGAATAAAACCGAGCAGACAGGAAATATACGAACATGCAGAAGCTGTAATAAAGCATGCAAGAGAAATGACCAAGGCTCTAATGAAATATGGATATATCAAAAGTCCTCCATGAAGCGGTGGAAGAAAGCAAAAATGGATGCATAATACACATCAAAGTGAAAATCGGAAAGAATAAAATATTTCCGGCAGGAATTGATTCATGGAGGAGGAGAATAGAAATAGAAATAAATGAGGAGCCAAAAAAAGGAAAGGCAAATAAAGAAATTATAAAAACAATGGCAGATTATTTTAAGGTGAGTGAGCAGGAATTGCAAATTGTCTATGGAAAAATAAGCAGGGAAAAAGGTGTTTTTATAATGGGGGATAGAAAAAAAATAATTGAAATGATAAAAAATGGATTATGAAGCATCGTTAAAAAAAATAGAGAATGCAATCGAAAAATTAAAGGAATTAAACAGGAGAATGCCAATAATTGTTGAAGGACCCAAAGACGTTGAAGCATTGCATAGTATGGGAATAAAAGGAGAAATAATAACCATATATAAGGGAATGGAAATAGCAAATTTCTGTGACTTTATTGCAGCAAGATATAAAGAAATCATAATCCTGACAGATTGGGATAGCCAGGGATGGCGATTATGTAAAAAGCTGGTTAGAAATTTAAAGGGGAGAACAAAATGCAATACAGATTTTCACAAGCTTTTCGCAGAAAATACAATAGTAAAGGACATTGAAGGGATGCCATCTTCAATAGAAAAAATGAAGGAAAAATTAGCCAATTCCAAATTTTGATAATATTTGGGGAAGAATTGGAATAAATTTGGGAAAATTATTATTAAAGCAAAAAGATTTTTTTACCTATGAAAAAATCGATTGCAATATATAAATTAGATGAAAGAATAGGAGGTGGTGTAAATATTCCACAATAGGGCTTATAATTATGACAGCCGGACTTTTACTTTCATCGATGTAAGTAATATTAATTTAGGGGGTGAAAAGAAATGAAAAAGTTGGTTGTTGGAATAGCATGTATGACGCTAATGATGCCATATTGCTTAGCTGTTGAACCAGGTAACGATAAATGGCCACTTACGAGTAGTAACTCCAATATTACAGATGTGCCAACCTTACATGATTTTATACCTTTAAGTACAGAGTTTATAAAAACTCAAGATGGTGAACTCAAATGGAATGGTTTGAAATGGAGGTTGAGCTGTTTCATATTCGTTGGCATAGGAAAAACCAAGGGAGGGGAAACTTTTCTCTTCCAGATAAGGATACCCCATCCGGTTCATGGGCAAACTCCAGATCATTTTGCCGATATGTTCTTCATAGGTGGTGAATGGCGCAAGTTCTATGCTCTCATAGGTCCACCTTACTATGATGAGGGAAAGATGTTTGATTTTCCAACCGTGTATTGCTATGGTAAATACAGGGATGGGAAGAAATGCAGGGCTTCGATGTCCTACAACATTGACGAGAGAGAATGGATCTACAAGGTTGTTCCACTGGAAGGGAACGAAGTAAACGTGGAAATCAAACTGAAACCAAGAGGCGTTACTTACTGGATGGGCAAGCCCGAGGGACCTTATATCATTCATGGAGCAATATTCAATAGAG
>JAGGYX010000074.1 GCA_021162305.1 Thermoplasmata archaeon
AATTCCTTGAAAAGAACAAGTGTTTATTTGGACCAACAGGATTGCCAATTTTACCAACTCCAGTAACACCATGGGTCATAACAATAAATGCATGGTATATAGAAATACAGGGTAGTTTTTCAAGATTCGAGATTATAGATACAATTGGGGAAATGAATCCAGATATGCTTTTCGGAGAAAGCGACCAAGCATATGTGAGAGAATATCAGATGGTAAGGGATCCAACGCACCACTTGGAAAAAATTGGATATACAACACCAATTTCATTTGTATTAAAAACAGGAAACATTGCTATTGTTCCTCCTTCTTTTATTGGAGATATAAATCCAACAAGTTATCCAGAAGAAAAAGAAGGAACAGGATTAGGAGGTGGATAAATGAAGAAATATATTGTATTTTTGGTTTTGGGTGCATTTCTGTTTGCAACAAGCGTGAATGCATGGGAATGTGAATATGGAACTGTAAATGCGTGGGTTAAGCTAAGCAACGATGCATCTTGGAGGGAAGCAATGGTAGATGGTGTTACACTAAAAGTTCATGAACCTTTTAAAGTAAAGGTGGAGATAACAACAAAAACAAAATGCTACGCTGACGCCTCTTTGTATGTCCCGGGATATATAAAAGTTTTTGAGACTATAAATGGCCCAAGTAAAATTGGATATGGAGAGGATATATCTTGGCATAGTAATTATTCTGGATTGATAAAAACATATGAATGGACAGTTAGACCAACTGGAAAATGGACAGATGGATGGGCACCATTGAATATTCTTATACAATTTACACAAGATCCAACCGGATACACCAATAAAATAGACAAAACCATCATCCACGCCTATATATTTCCAGAAGAATGGAATGGAAGTAATGAAAATAATCAAAATGAAGATAAAAGCCATCATACCATGGGATTTGAGTTTGTAACATTATCTCTTGCTATTATGCTATATATCTGGAGGAAAAGAAATGGATAAAAAAGGCATGGCTTTTCTATCAACGCGACTCGTTTTAACTGTAGCTCTTATAGCTGTGATTACAGGAATTTTTTATGTTGGCATGAGAAATGTTATACCATTAATAGAAGAGAATAATGTAGAGAGACAAATCGAAAAACTGGATAATCTTTTCCATCAAATGATTATGGGAGATGCTCGTGATGTTGCTTTACAGCAGAATTATAAAACAGAGTATGGAGAGCGTATAGTGTATAAATTTAAGTTGCCATCTGATATTGTTTATCTTGGAATTGGAACTGATCCTGATCCTAACAATAATGGAAAATATCAATGCAAATTGATGGGAAACGGAAATGTAATAGTTTATAAAATCGAGGGAAGGAGTAAAAAAATTTACTGGCTCGACAGAGATATAAAATTATGCCTTGGGGAATACAAAAACAATAATTGGTTGATAAAAAAGCCTGAGGAAGGTCTCGTTATAATACATGGAGGAAAATATGAAATAACTTTCGAGCTTGTAAAATACCATGATGAAAAATACATAATAATGTATGCCAACAATACAGTTCCATATGAAGTTTCATAGTTTGAGTATCGCTTCAGCAACTCTATCAGAAGCTTTTCCATCCAAAGAATAGAAGAATAATTTCCTTAACTCTCCTCTTTCTTTCTTTTTTTCATCTTTTCCATCAATTATTTTTTCAATCGCTTTTTCTATTTGCTCTGGTTTTTTGATAACTTCTGCAGCTTTTCTCAGCAATTTTTCAGCCTTTCCCTTTGCTTCTTTAAAATGAAGCAATATTATTGGTCTATCTATTGCAAGATATTCCACTCCAACACTTGAATAATCTGTTATTAACGCAAGAGAGGAAGGCATATATTTTGTTGCGTCTTCATAGGCATCGACAAAAATTGCATCATAGATTGAGAGTTTTTTAAGAATATTGCTGAATTGATTATATTCAATAACAAGTGGATGGGGCTTGAATACAATATCTATTCCATATTCTCTCGCTATTTCAAAAATTTTTAAGGAATATGGTATTGAGCTAAGTTTTCCCCATGTAGGAGCATATAAAATCTCATTTTTTGCTTTTCCTCTTTTTAACTTATCCAGTTTTGGCACACCTGCCCTTATCCATTTCCCTTCTTTGAGCAATCCATTTTCATCCAATTTTCTCTCTGCATATGGACCGGGAACACAAATCAGTTCATATCTATCCCTCATTTTATTTTCAATGAAGTGGAAAGGAGATTCTTTATTCAGTGGGCTAAGCTTTTTTATGGGAGAATTTTCCAATAAATAAGAAATCCAGAAAAATATGCTATACTGGCTTTTAAAATGAATTTTTTCATAAGTATAATTTTTTTCTATTAAACCATGAAATATTTGGACGCATTTTGCTTTCTGAGGTAATCTTCTTATGTGGCGTGCCAAAATTATTTTGCTTTCTCCATCATTGTATCTCTGCAATTCCTTTAATCCGCCATACATCCATTCAATTTTATTTTGTTCGGCTTTTTTCCCAACCCATGGCGAAGTGGTCAGCAATAATCCTCCTGTTTTTTTAATGATTGGCAATTCATAATGAAATTCATAAGGGCGGGGGGCAAAGAATACAATCATTCTATCATCTCAGGTTCTTTTTCCATTATTTCTTTTATTGCCTTTCTTGCATCTTTTCCATTAAAAACAATTTCATATATTTCCATAAAAATGTCTGCTTTGCCTTTTTTGAGCTTTGGTATAGCTTCGAGTGTGTAATATCCTTCCACCATTTTATGCTGCTCTTCCATAATTTCTAAAGCTTTCTCTGTTTCCATGCCTTTCCCTATAAGCACTCCAAATTCCCTATTACGCGATTTCCCTGTACAACTCATCCATAAATCGTTACCCCAGCACTGGCTTTCCATTGAAAATGTGTGAGGCTTTGCTCCCAGTGCTACAGCAATATCCTTTGCCTCTTTGGCTGCCCTCGAAATCATATGTGTTATGCTTCCATATGGCATCCGCAATCCATACATTATACCTGCGAATATTGCAATCACGTTTTTGAAAGCTCCAGCATATTCAACACCTGCCAAATCTCGATTCCCATAGATTCTAAGAGATGGAAATGAAAATAAAGCCTGTAGCTTGGATAACATGGTGGCATTCTCGCAAGCCAGATCGGCGCCGAGCGGCGCCCCCCTTACAATGTCAGAGGCAAATGTTCCTCCTGAAAATTGTGCGATTTCTGCATCCATTTCCTCTTTTATTACAATTGATAGTCTTTTCGCAGTTTTTCTTTCGAGAGCTTTTGCAGTATTTATGATAATTTTATTTTTGAATTGTTTCATATTTCTTGCAACCTCTCTTAAAGCAAAAGATGGAACAGCTACTATAATATATCTGGCATTGCTCAAATCATTTATATCATTTGTGAAAAAAACATTTTTTGGAGCCTTTTTATTTTTGAAATGGTAGAGATGGCAACGATTTTTCTTTAAATGAGTTACCAGCTTTTCATTTCTGTCATATGCAATTACTTTATATTTCTGCCCCATAAGATATGAAAAGGCAAAGCCAAACGTGCCAACACCATATATTCCTATTTCCATATTCTCCTCGCTTTTTTCAAATCCTGCATTGTATCTATCTCTATCCAATTGAATTGACTAACATCATTTATATAAAAATTTGTTTTAGAGAGTATTTTGTTGATTGCATATTCAAACCATTTATTCTTTACACCCTTTTTTATCAGCTCTTCAATTTCATTGAATAAAAGCTCACTTGCATTTGAAGAAAATTTGAATATTCCTATGGTTGAGCCATTGCTTTCTTCTCTACTTGCATTTTTTGGCAATATTTTCTCTGCGATATTTTTTCCTTTTATTTTGAGTTCTTCCTTATCATAATGCTTTTTATCAACTGGAATATGATTTCCCTCTTTCATTAAATTTTTTATTATTTCTTCATCAAAAACTGTGTCTCCATTCAACAAAATGAATTCCTTTCCTTTTACAAAATCTTTTGCAAGATACAGAGAGTAAAGATTGTCAGTTTCTTCATATTCCTTATTTAGAATAAATCTCACTTTTCCATTGAGCCTATTTTTTACCTCACCTGCTTTATATCCTACAACAACATATATTTCATTTATTCCATTTTTCTTCAATATTTCAATCTGTCTTTCTATTATACTTTTTCCCCCTATCTCAATCAAACATTTTGGTATTTCCTTGGTTACTTCTTTCAATCTTTTTCCTTTTCCAGCTGCAAGTATAACAGCAAGCATTCAAACCATATCAATGCCCGTTTTAATATCTTTTGCTATCTTCCAGAAGAATAATATTCTTATGAACGAATGATATATTTCAATGAATGATAAGAGCAACAAAAATAAGACCACCTGATTTATAACAACGCTTCCCCATATTAAAAATGTTCTGAAATCTATGGTTATACTTCCTTTTGGGATATACTTTAGAAAAGAGTGCTTTTTAATGAGCTTCTCTCTTTCTCTGCTTCTCTCTATTTTAAATTTTTCTTCCAGATAATGCTCATAAGCAAGCAAATGTTTTTCAAATAGCAAAGCTATTAGAAAGAACATTCCAACCATCCATATGTTTATTTTGATTCCTAAAATTTTGGATAGCATATCAACGCTTAGTAGTTCAGGTATGTTTGTATAGCCATATCCAAGGCATATTCCAAATATTACGACAATAGTTGAAATTAAGTCAAGCATTAAATCAAAATATCTGCCAAATACAGTATTCATTTTTTTAATTCTCGCCACTTGACCGTCGACAAGATCAAAAATCATTGAAAGCTGGAAAAAAATAGCTCCGATGACATGATAATTCCAGCCATGAAAAGAAAAGAAGAATGCTGCAACTAAAGCAAGCAGAAAGCGAATCCATGATATTTGATTTGGTGTGATATTTGTTTTTGCAAGCCTTTTTGAAATTGGAAGAGCAAGCTTTGTATTTATAGCTACCATTATCCCTTTAGCAAAAATATTGTTCCTTATCCATGGATGGTATGCATCTTGCATGCACTTGAATAAAGCATTAAATAAAATATCTTCGAAAATGTTGGAATAAATCAAGAATGCCAGGTGCAGGCAGTAATCCCCCTTCTGTTTTAGGTGGCATTCGTCTTTGCGTCCTACCCCCGGGCAGTCCCAGGCAACTGATCCCGGTGTTTGGACTTGCTCCAGGCAGGAGGCCGTTTCACCAGCTCCCATGGCAACGTCATTCGCAGGAAATCATCCTCGCCATGGGCTGTGGCGTTTCTGCTCCTCCTGGCGGCGCTCTCACGCCGGCTTTTACGCCCCCGGCCTGGGAATGAGGGGGGTATTTCCTCGGTTTCCCGTAAGCCACCCGCCTGCTCCTGGCAATTTTATATGCTTGCTAATATTTTTATTTTGCTGGAGTGCTTGCATTGCTTATACTAAACCATAGCTCGCCATCCCATCCTTTTATATGATAGGCATGGCAATCCTTTGTTATGTTGAAATTGTCGTTTAAATATACTCCTCCATACTGACTCGCTGCATTTGATATACCAACAATGTCCAAAGAGGGAAAACCATCTTTATCCAATGGTTTCATCTCCTCGCCATCATCCTTATCTATTACTGTTATAACAATAAAGTTGGATAAATTGCCGGGCATTCCTTCATCATTTAAATCGAGTGTGCAGTTTAAATTCAAGCTATAATTTTTACCAACAATCACTGGTGGCAGATGGAATGAATGCCAATCTGCATCGCTGCTCACATTTATTTCTATTTCCAGAATCTTATCATTTGGTCCATCCAACAGCGAAAATATTCTCAATCCAGTTATATTTGCCTTTACTCTTAAATTTTTCAACGGGTCCCTATCATGTCCATCTTTTACTCCATCTCCATCCACATCTGAATTCTGCAAATATTCCATTATTTTTTTCTCATCCACTCCATGTTTTTTATAATATTCTATCTCCTCATAATCGCCCTGCCATGCTGGAAAGTTATCGCCATCTATGTCATCATACGGCTTTAATGGGTCTGTATGAAATTTTCTTTCTTCCTGATAATCTGTTAATCCATCTTCATCTGTATCTTTTTTTGTAGGGTCAATTGGTCCACCATTCCTCATTAACTCCCAGTAATCGCTTATTCCATCTCCGTCAGTATCTCTTTTATGCAGATCGGAGAAAACATGATATGTTATTGCGTTTTTTTGTCCTGGATAAATGACTTTTACATCCCATCCTTCCTTTTCAATATTATCTGGCAGTCCATCGCCATCACTGTCTTCCTTTATGCAGCCTGTAAAATTTATTGAGAGAATAATTGCAATAGCCACTACAACAATTTTTTTCATTTTCCAATTTTTTTAAGCAATTTTTCTTTTTCAGCTTTTTTGTGCTTTTCCATTCTGGCTTTTTCAATTTCAGTATCTATTTTACGCTCTATAGCATTAATCTGCATTCTTATTCTGCTTCTAATTTCTTTTCCCTTCTGCTCTATCTTCAATTTTTCTCCATTGGCAATCATGGCATTGTTTTTTAATGCCATCATCACTCTTTTTATTGAAACTTCATCAGGCTCTATTAAAATGCATCTTCTCTCATCAATGAAATATCTTGGTATAGAAGGCAAACTCAATTTTTTGGGCTTAGGCGGATATTCGGGTTTTGGAATTTCTGGCTTTTCAATTTTAATTACTTTGCTTGCTTCTCTCCATTTTCTCTCTATTTTTTCCTTTCCTTTTTTATACTCTTCATCAATTAATTTTACCTCATTTTCCCATTTTTCTTCCATTTCCTTCCAGCTTTTTTCCCATGATTTTTTAATTTTTTCTTCCAGCTTTTTCTCTTTTCTCTCTTTCAATTTTCTAAGTCTTTCCAATTCTTTTTGTTTCTTAAATTCCTCCTTACAATAGTAGCGGGATGAAAGCCATTCTTCCTTCATTTTCTTTATAATTTCTTTTCTTTCTTTTGGTTTCATTTTTCTAAGTTCATCTGCTTCCTCTTTCCATGGCTTTGGAATAAAATTGCATGGATTGTTATAATAGCGTGAAAATGTGGCTATTAAAGCCAATATAAGAATGGAAGGCATTGTTGTAACCATTGCGACAATCTGGGCTGGAGTTAAATGAAAACCTTCCATTGAAACAATCATTGCCACAAGTTTTGGAGATGCTCCCTCAGCTCCCACTCTTATCCTTATAAGATAACTTGAGTATTGTAGGTACATGCTTTCATGAGGTGTGGCGAAATGGATATAAGTGGTTGCCTCTCCGCCTGGAGGAATCACAAGCACAGGATCAGAAAAGGTTATTTTCCATCCTGGCGGAAGATATTCTGGTTCAAGGTAAAATCTATCCTCGTAATTTCCAAAATTTCTGACAGTTATTGGCACACTATATATATCATCCTGCCTTGCTTTTACAAAAACCTCCTCAATTCTTGCATCAAATGAATGGTATTGAGTTGTTCTAACCTGAAATGTATAGTTTCCATGGTGCCAGAATCCATATATGTCGCGAAACTTTCCATATAGATGAATGTAGGCAAAGTTCGATGGTCTGGCTCCAGCCTCAACATTTATAACGCCATATTTTTTCTCACTTGGATAAAAATAGGTGTGGGTTGGCTCAACATAAGCTGTCCACCCTTTGCCTTCAACCTCCACCCTGAATTCTGTCCAGAATGCATATAAATTTTTTTGAAAATATCCCCCATTATAAAACATGAATTTGAAAGAATGATGACCCAATGGTTCAACCTGAGCTATTGCAGGACCAACTGGTTCGATAACCAGAAACATTAAAGCAGGGAAATGCTCGTTGTTGTTTCCATTATCCTGAGCAGAAGAAAAACCAATAAAAGGAGAAATAAGAATAATTAGGAGGAAAGCAAGGGCAGCAAGCCGCATTTTACTTTTTCCTTCTAATCAGAATTACTGAAAGCAAAGCAATTGCTGCCACCATTGATATGGCATCGAAACCAGGAACATAGAATCCTTTATTCTTTGCCAAGAAATATTGTGTCACCTCATTTGTATTGACAAGCTCAATTTCATTCTGGGTGCGCTGCCATGTGGTGCCTTGCTTTACATAATATGGAGCCTCGCTCGTTGCTTTTGCTGTTATTGCAAAATTTTGCCATGTGTTGGCGTAGGAAATGACAGGGCCATGAGGTGTTGTTATTGTAACTGTTACAGTGGCGTAAGGATATGTTTCCTCTCCAGCTTTCTTCGGCTCAATGTATACTGTTGAAGGACTGATAACATATTTCCAGCCGGATGGCGGCTGCTTGGCTGGCGTTATGCTTACAACAACACGAGAGTTGCCATAATTTATGATATCGAAAGAAAATGGAAGCTCTCTATCTGGAGCTGTTCTCTCTATGGGCTTTGCAGCTCTTATTCCAATCTCTGTGAATGGATTATAACCAACCAGAATTTCCACTTTGCCCCCATCTATCTGGCGAAATGCTCCTCCCGAAATCAGTCTGCCAGTGAGCTCAACAGTAACCTTTCCACTTGTTCCAGCCTGGACATCATTTTGCGAGACCTGCATTATAAGATTTACATTTCTTGATTCATCTGGTTTCAGTGTAAATGTGGGTGTAGATGGAACAACTGTAAGCCACGATGGGCTATCAACAACATTTACTTCTACAAATACTGGCAAATATCCAAAGAAATATGGCTGGTATGAGACTGTAAGAACTGCCTGAAGCTGTCCATATCTCTCCACATATCCTATACCCATATCAGAAGTGGCATTTATTTTTCCCCATGAAAAAGCATCTGCACTTTGCACGGTTAATATGGCAAATACAGCAAACACCAATATGATACTTTTCTTAAACATTTTAATCCCTCTTGTATTTTGTTATTATCTTATCAATATTTATTTTTTTCCTCATTCTTCTGCCTCCTCCTCTTCTTTTTGCACTTCTACTCGTTCAGGGAAATAGCTAAGTATAATTATGTCTCCTACAGCAGAAACCCATCTATAAGGCACGCCAACATCATAACCTCCTTCTACCAGTTCCTTGCTAGTATCTGTTATTATTAGCTTATCCACTCTTTTTTCATCAATGTCCAGAAGCACATTTCTTACCTCGCCTACGTATTTCCCTTTGTTTGTATAAACCGGCAGATTTATGAAAGATGTAACTTCCATTTTACCACAAAGTTAATATTAAATTGCTTTAAATAATTATGGTATTATTTCAGTTGTATTGTTATAGGGCGGATATGCTATTTTATCCATAAATTTTCTTGCCTTGCCTTCATATTTTTTTAGTTCATCAATCAAAAATTTTGTTACCCTGCATACTTCTTTAAAGCCCTCTTCTCCCCAGAGCCTTTCTTTATATGCAAAAAGGCAACGCCCCCCACATATTTTATAATAATCGCAGCTGACACATGGCTCTCCTATACTAATTTTTTTATAGCCTTTAAAATCTCCCAGTAAGTTCCACTCAAATTCATAAGCTATGGGACAAGCCAAAATCTTGCCTTCAGGCGTTATTGCAAATGCACTGCTGCCAGCGCCGCACGGCGGAATGGGCATGCTGTTAAAAAATATTCTTGTCATTATGCCCATGAATGGCACAATTCCCAATGGCTTATCTTCGATGCTATCCATCCATTCATTTATTAATTTTTTTAAGCCCGGCATATAGCTTTCCTCTGCCCATTTTTTGAATTCTTGCAACCCCCATAAATTACTCCATACAACATCAAGCTGCCAGTGAACATAAGGAAAAAATTTGAGGAGATGCATCACATCTTTATATATATCTGTTTTATATGAAACCGCCATTCTCGCTATTATCTCTCCCTCAAAATTTTTTTCTTTTAAAAAATTCAGAGCACGCATGGCAGCATCATAGCATCCATGGCAGCGGTAAAAATCTGTGACTTCTTTTCTTCCATCTATTGAAATGAGTATGGTGTCAAATTTATGCACATATTCTTCAAGCCTTTTTATGAAAAAACCATTTGTCTGCAAAACAAATTTTTTTGCTGGAAGTATATCAAGCATTTCTTTAACAACTCCATCTTTGAGTAATGGTTCGCCTCCATAAAATGCAACTATTGCATCTTTGTCTTTTGATATAAAATCTCTCAATTCCTCCATTTTATATAATGGCTCTTCCGCCATGTCAGGTATGCTTCCTCCACAATACTTACATTCAAGATTGCATTTTGATGTCGTTATTACTATCCATAGCATATCAGTATGTTGCTACGCCTTTAACTCCTTTTGCCTTCTTTATCTTCTCTATCATATTCCCTTTCAATGGTTTCTCTGTTATGATATAGAGGCGTGGCTCTTCTTTTAATACATAGTCATCAACTATTGCCTGTCTTATGCTTATTTTTTCATCAGCAATAATTTTTGAAACGTTAGCAAGTATTCCAGGCATGGAAGCATCTTTTGGTATTATTTCTATCACTCCCCATCCCATTTTACTTGCAGCCTCTTTAAAGTTGCTTGTTGGCATTAAATCTGAGAAAAATTCCCTCATTTCCTTATGTTTCATTATTGTTTCTGCTGTTGTTATTATGGCCCTTCTATCAACCTTCAAAGCCCTTGCCATTTTTGATGCTGATAGCTCTATATTTCCACAAAAAATCTTGCCCTTTTTTACAGACAATCCATATGAGAGCATAGCTGCCACAACTTTCTGTTGAGCCGGATACCTTTTAAAATATGAATAAATTTTTTTCCACATAACAACCATAATGGCTATTCTTTTATAAATGTGTTGTTGCGTATAAATCCAGTAATGAGTAAATTTTTGAATATTTGTGATTTCTTCTCTCTTATAGCAAGAGCATTTTTACTTTGGCTTGCTGCTGCAAACAGCATAGCGACAGAAGCGATACACTTGCAGCAACGCATTGTTTATATCTGAATGAATTCGCAAAGCCTGGAAAATCGATTTATTTTTAGTGCTTATGCCAAGCATTAAAACAACGTCGTGTAGATGTGGAGAATTAAAGGTATAATTAAGCTATAAAAATAACGAAATAATAAGTGAAACAATTGATATCACAACGGCGATTATTGCTAATCTGTTATTTGTTTTAGCTATTTTCTCCATGCTTTCTGATAACAGAACGCTATATTTCCAAGAGATAAAATTCCACATAAAATCTAATTTTTTACTTATTTTGCGTGATCCTGCCAAA
>JAGGYX010000062.1 GCA_021162305.1 Thermoplasmata archaeon
TGTTAGTAATTACACTTATTCTATAATTTTTTTTAATCCAGTGTGTAACCATTTGCCATGGCTGTGAAGTTCCAGGCTCATTAGGCCGAGGAAAGGCGTTAGAAATGAAAAGAATGTGCATTTTTAACTATTCTTCAAAATTTTCTTCAATTTTTCTGCAATGAATTCAATTTCTTTTTCTTTTAATTCAGGATAAATTGGTAAACTCAATATTTGTTTAGCATATTTTTCTGCAATCGGAAATTGGCCTTCTTTCAAACCTAAAAATCTATAAACTTTTTGCAAATGAAGTGGTAGAGGATAATGAATAGCTGTCTCAATACCCCTCTCGTATAATTTTTGCCTTATTTTATCCCTATCTTTATTTAATATTCTTATAACATAAAGATGATAGACGTGTTTAACATAAGAAAGCTCATAGGGAGTAACATTACTACTGCTTCGTGATAATAATAGATTATAAAAATGAGCTATTTCTCTTCTTTTTTCAGTCCATTTTTCTAAATGTTTCAATTTAACGTTCAATATTGCTGCTTGCAATGCAGACATTCTAAAATTTCCACCAATAATTTCATGATAATATTTTTGTTTTGACCCATGGTCTCTCAGCATTCTTATTTTTTCTGCAAGTTCATAATTATTTGTAATTATAGCTCCCCCTTCGCCATAAGCACCCAAATTCTTACTTGGATAAAAACTAAAAGCAGCCGCAATTCCAAAAGTCCCTACTTTTTTCCCTTTATATTGAGCCATGTGGGCCTGGCAAGCATCTTCAACCAAATAAAGATTATACTTCTTTGCAATTTTTATTAAATTATCCATCTCAGCAGGCTGACCATATAAATGAACAGGAATAATCGCTTTGGTTTTGGTAGTTATGTAATTTTCAACAAGTTCAGGACCGATGTTATAAGTTTTTTCATCTATATCGACGAATACCGGTTTTGCGCCATTTAAAGATACGGCTTCTACTGTAGCAATAAATGTGTTTACTGGGACGATAACTTTATCACCTCTTCCTATTTTCAAAGCCTTAAGAATCAAATAAAGGGCACTTGTTCCTGAACTTACAGTAATACAATATTTGGCATTATGAAGCTTAGCAAAACTTTTCTCAAATTCCTCAGTAAATGGCCCCAAAACAAAGGATGAACTTTCTAAAACATCTTTCACCACCTTGTCAATCTCACTCTTTATGCTATGATATTGCCTTTGAAGATCAACAAATTTAATCATTTTAAAAACTTCCGAATCTCAGCCTTCGAGCCGTATACAACTGCTCTTGATGGTATATCATTAACAACTATTGACCCTGCGCCTATTATTGAACTTTCTCCTATGGTAACCCCACACTTAATTACTGAACCTGCTCCTATACTTGCACCTTTTTTTACAATTGTTTTGATAATTTCATACTCGTTTATCTGTTCACCCCTTTCATCGCAAGCTCTTGGATAGAGGTCATTGGTAAATATAACATTAGGTCCTATAAAAACACATTCTTCTATGATTACACCTTCTGGAATGAAAACAAAAGGTTCTATTTTTGTATCCTTTCCAATTCTTACTCCACTTCGTATTTCAACAAAAGAGCCAATTTTAATATTATCACCTATAAAAGCCCCGTAGATATTGACATTGCTCCATAAGGAAACACCCTCAGCCAGCACCGAGTTCACAATTAAAATATTATATTCTGGTATATGCAAAGAAATAAGCTTATTATTGCTTTCGATTTCATACTCTTGACCTCTAAAAAATATAACTCCACTCATCGTAAACTCCTATCTATCATTTCCAGCACTTCTACCACCTTCAGTCCTGCTAAACCATCTGTGATTGGTTTCTTACCATTTTTTATGCAATCAACAAAGTGATCTACCTCAACCGCCAAAGCTTCTCTATTATCTAATTTAGGTGCCCACATATCACCAGTTCTATATTGAACCCAGATTTTATATAAATCTTCCGGGGATTGAATAACCTCTACTCCTCTATCATACACCTTTATCTTTTCACTAGCCTCTGTATCATCGTAAACTATCATTTTCTTACTACCTCCAATAAGAGCTAACCGAATTTTTACAGGAGAAATCCAGCTTACATTAATATGAATATACTTATTATCCCTTAAAACCAAATTAATAGAAGCCAAAGACTCCTTTAAATGGTTTGCATATGTCATACCTACTGACATTATTTTTTTAACTTTGATTCCATTAAAAATAAAATCAATTATAGAAATATCATGGACAGCCAAATCCCAAATCACATTCACATCAGTTTGAAAAAGTCCTAAGTTAACTCTTAGGGAATCATAATAAATTACTTCCCCTATTTCTCCCTTATCTATTAATTCTTTGATTTTTTGCACTGCTCCTGTATATACGAAAGTGTGATCCACTATTAGTATACGATCCTTTTTTTCTGCTATTTTTACCAATTCTTCAGCTTCTTTAGCAGATCTAGCCAGCGGCTTTTCTACCCATACATGCTTACCTGCTTCAAGTGCGTCCTTAGCCAATTTGAAATGTGTAGCCACAGGTGTAGCGATTGCAACTATGTCAATCTCATCATCATTCAAAACATCAGAAATATTTGTTGACAAATTAACAAAAGGGTAAGACAAAAACGCTTTTCTCAATCTTTCGCTTGATGAATCAACAATCCATTTAAGTTGAATTTCAGGATTATTATTAAAGTTTCTTGCTAAATTGGGTCCCCAGTAACCATAGCCTATAACAGATGCTTTTAGCATTTACTTTTCTCCGATTTCCCTGTATTTTTTATAACCATCATAAAAGTTAATAGCTTCTAAA
>JAGGYX010000117.1 GCA_021162305.1 Thermoplasmata archaeon
GAGTAAGAGTCAAAAAAATTGATATTGATGTAAAAGAAATGGAGAAAAGAGAGATAGACTACAAGATTACCCCTTCATTCGGTCCAGTTCCATTGCTTCCATATGCTCCATTCGATTTAAATTATAGAGTATTTTTGGATAAAAGTGTGTATCAGAGCAAAGAATTCTATCCCTCGAACCATTATACATATAAAGTTGGTTGTGGACTTGATGAGAATGGCAATCATGTCACTTTTGTTTCAATTCATTTTTACCCTGTTAGATATGCTCCGGCTCTGAATAAAATAGAGATTGTCAAAAAAGCAGATATAAAAATTGAATATAGCCAGCCAGAAAAAAGTTTGCCATCTAATAGTGTTTATAAACTTGTTATAATAACTCCTCCAGAATTTAAAGATGAAGCTGAAAGACTTGCAGAACATAAAAATAATCTTGGAGTATCAACATTTGTAAAAACAACAGATGAGATATACGCCAGCTACTCTGGAAGAGATGAGCCTGAAAAGATAAAGTATTTCATTAAAGATGCAATTGAGCAATATGGAGTAAAATATGTTTTACTTTTTGGCGGACTGAAATCCCAGATATGGGGCAAAGCGAGAGATAACGCCAATGCTGGAATAAAAGGATGGTATGTGCCAGTAAGATACACAAACTTATATGACAATCCGAAGTATCCGTTGGGCGAGGTTCTTCATGACCCTGGTTTTACAAGCGACCTTTATTATGCAGATATATATAAAGAAGGCGGGGAATTTGAAGACTGGGACCCCAATCACGATGGCATATATGCGGCATGGAACAAGCCGGGCGTCGCCAACGACAGCATGCTCGATTTATACCCAGATGTATATGTTGGTCGCTTGGCATGCAGAAGTGTAAAGGAAGCAAAAATAGTTGTGGATAAAATAATAAAATACGAGCAGGAATGCGATGATTCATGGTTCAAACGCATGGTTGTTGTGTCTGGCGACGGCTTTCTTGACCAGCAGGATTTGAATATAAAATGGGATACAAAAAGCCTGCCAGATGGAGAATATACCATATATGCTCAAAGTATAAATGGCAAAGGTGAATCTGGACCAATAGATGTAACACATATTACAATAGATAAAAGCAAAAAAACGAAACTCACTTTCAATCAGGATGATTATTTGATCCCTGAATTGCAGAATGGATATCCTGCGCCACCTATTGCAAAAATTGTTTCTGTTTCAAATGGAGATATACTGGGAAATACAGATTATCATTATAATCCATCAGAGAGCGAAGCCTATTGCAATGAATTTTTCCATTGGGCAAACATAAGTTATGAGAATGGTGTCCTCACCATAAGAGGCAAATCATATGATCCGGAACCCTATGGAAATTTAACAAGCATACATGTATGGATAAACGATAGTGAGGGAAAAACCGTTTTTGAAGCATGGCGTAATAATACAGAAATGTATTATGAAGGAGAATGGACAACTGGTGAAAAACCATTAATGGGAAGAGGAGGAGCCCTTTATTATATGCCATCTGATTTTGAACGCATTATATTGTGGGGGTCAAATGGCAAATTTACAGGACAAAATGATGTCTTGAATGAATTCAACAAAGGCTGTGGATTTCTATTCATGTCTGGGCATGGCAGCCCAAATGTATGGGCTGACCATTTGCCGGGTATACCAGGCAACAGGCAGCATAGCAGTCTGCTTGGCTTGCAGGTTACATCCTTAAAACCATGGTTCCCATATATTGGCTTTCCATTATTCCCTGCCGACAGCCTTAAAAATGGTGAAAAGCTTCCTGTTGTTGTTCTTGGAGGCTGCCACAACAGCATGTTTAATGTGTCTGCCATTCCTGCTTTTCTCAATGCCTTCTCCCTGCTCCTTCCATGGGACAATTATATGTGGACATATGGGCAGCCAGTTCCAGAATGTCTGAGCTGGCGACTTGTCCGTAATCCTAATGGCGGAGCTATAGCAAGCATCGGAAACACAGGCTTAGGATACGGAATGCCCGGCAGGGAATGCACAACAGGCGGCGGCGACTCATGGATTACAATAGAATTTTTCAAGCAATATGGAAGTGGACATAAAATGCTTGGAGATGCCTATGAGCTTGCAATAACAACATACATCAATAGCTTTGATATGAGTGATATGGAAGCAGGACATGTAAAGACTGTAGAGCAATGGGTTTTGCTTGGAGACCCAAGCATGAAAATGGGAGGCTACAGTTAATGGAAAAAGAGTTGCAAAGACTCCATTCTTTATATTATTTGATAAAAGATGAAATAGCGAGCAAGCTAAAAGAATTTGAAAAAGCTGGAGAAAAAGAGGAAACAGCATTTAAAGAATTAATTTTTTGCATACTCACGCCACAATCAAAAGCAGAGACATGCTGGAATGCTGTCGAAAATTTATTTGAAAAGGATGTAATTCTAAAAGGAAGTTTTGAAGAAATAGTCAATGAGTTAAAAGGAGTCAGATTCAAATTTAATAAAGCTCGCTATATCATGGAGGCAAGAAAATTTTTTAACGGGATATTGAAGAAAATAAATGGATTGGAAAGCATGGAAGCAAGAGAATGGCTCGTTAGAAATGTGAAAGGAATGGGATATAAAGAAGCAAGCCATTTTCTTCGCAACATTGGAAAAGGTTACGAGCTTGCAATACTCGATAGACACATTCTAAACAATCTTGCCTTCTTTAAGGTAATAAATGGGGTTCCTTCTACTTTGACCAAAAAAAGATATATTCAGATTGAAGGAAAAATGAAGGAATTTGCAAAAACAATCGGAATTCCAATGGCTCATCTTGATTTTGTTTTCTGGTATAGGCAAACAGGAAGAATATTTAAATGATAGATGCGACAATATTATAAAGCATATTCACAATGCTTTCATGCACTTTGCTTGGTATGGCATCAATGCTATACTCTCTTTTCCTCGTTACTCCATCTATTGCTCCGGAATCAACGCATTTTTTAATCATCTTCGCCTCCATTGCTCCATTATGACAATAATTTTTTCCATTTAGAATGGAAAGAGATGCAATTATTCCATATGCTCCCCAGTTTGATACGCCTCCAATAACAATTTCATCAGCTTTTGTAATGGATGCAATCCTTTTATCTGGAATTGCATGAAAGATTTTTCCCATTCCTATTTCATTTCCTCCATCACCTATTCCAATTGTTGGTATTTTTCCGTCAAATAAAAAATCAATTTTTTGTGCAGAAATAATGTTGCCATGCATATCATGATATTTTCCATCTTTTCCAATTCCGGGTCTTTCAATTGCAATTGCCATGGAAAAATCCATTTCTTTTATTTTTTCAATATCTGACAGCGAGATGAAATTTATTTTACCAGAAAATTGGCTCATTTCTTTCAATATTTTTATTACATCGTTTTCAGCAAGAACAAAAACATTTGTCTTCATTTCATTGAAAAATCTTGCCATTATAATTGCTCCATTTATTCCATCTGTTTCTATGCCCTCTGGCAGAAGAAATCCAGTTGTTATGGCAATATTGCTGCCCTTTTGGACATTATTTAAAATCAGTTTTGCAGCTCTATAACATAACGCCTCGCGCTTTCTCGCCGCCTCATACAATATCCTGCTTTTTCTTCCATTTATATCGATATTTATCAGGTAATCTATTTCATCATGTATCAGAATATTCTACCCCCCTTTATTATGGCTCTTAAGAAAACAAGTATTGGTATTATCTCAAGACGCCCAACCCACATATTCAAAACGAGCATGAACTTTGCTATGGGATTCATTCCTATGCCTGTTATTCCCACACTTAATCCAACATTTCCCTGAGCAGAGCATACTTCAAACATTGAATTTGCAAGACTTGCATGCATTGTTTGCATAATAACGAATATGCCAATAACAAGCAAAATGAGCCATAGGAAGGAAAGAATGGCAGCCTCGCTCATTTCTTCAATTGCGTCCTCTTTTCCAAGAATCTTTTCTCCAAGTTTATAGCCAAATGTGCTTTTTGGGGGCAAGAAAACGCTTCTGAGCTTCCAGCCAACGCCCTTCGTAAGCAAAATAAAACGGAATAGCTTTATGCCGCCTGCTGTCGAGCCGGCGGCGCCCCCTATTATCATTGCCATGGAAATGAGGAATTTGGCTTGGTCGTTCCATAAAGCAATGTTATAGTTGGCAAAGCCTGTGCATGTGAGAGCTGAAACAAATTGAAAGGCGGAGTATTTGAAAGATGTGAGAAACGTTTTGTATAGAGAGAGATTTAAATAAGTCAGGAAAAGGGAGCCGAGGATGAGTAAAATTATTAGGGCTTGGGTCTGTATATCTTTGAAAAATTTCTTTAATTTGCCACGAAGAAAATCATAATGGGCTGAAAATGCTATGGCGCCAGCCACCATCAGAGGCACAACCAATATTTGAATTGTTGTTGAATAGGCAGCCATGCTTTTATCTCTAACAGAAAAACCCCCAGTTGCCAATCCTGTCATACAATGATTTATTGCATCCCATAAAGGCATTCCTGCAATATATAAAATCAGAATCCCTATGCCTGTATAAAGGAGGAAAATCCACCATATTGTTTTTACAGTTGATATTATACTTGGATGTATTTTATCTTCTCTCGCCTCCGAGCGGTAAAGAGTGAAGCTCCCCGTGCCAGGGCGGGCAAGCACAATAAGTGTTAAAACAATTACTCCAACACCCCCAATCCATTGGGTAAAACTTCTCCAGAATTGCATTGTATGATTAAGCAGGCTTGGATGAGAAAACATTGTTAAACCTGTTCCAGTCCATCCTGCAACTGATTCAAAAAAAGCAGATAAAAAATCAACTTTTGCAATGTAATAAAAGGGGATTGCAGAAATTAACGAAATAAGAAGCCATGATAACGAAGCAGTCACCATTGCATGTCTTGTTCTTGTCTCATCTCCTGTTTTGCCCAGAATCCTGAATAAAGCTCCAACAGCTAAAAAAATCAAGCTCGTTAGAACAATCCATCCTATTGAATCTTTTTCATTGAATACTACAGGGACTATTCCTGCTATCAGTGAAATTAACCCAACGGCTATTAAGACTGCTCCAGTATCCCTTAATACTATTTTTAAATCATTCATTTGCTGAAGAACAAATCAGTCGTTTTGTCTATTTTATCTTTTCTGGCAAGAACTGTAACAACATCATTTTCTTTGAATCTTGTGTCTTTCATCGGTATTATTACCTCGCCATTTCTTTCAATTGCTATTATTGATACCTTGCCCGGAAGCTTTATTTCTCCTATGCTCCTGCCCACAACTTTAGAATCTGGAGGAATTACTATCTTAAAAATCTCTGCTTTACTTCCAAGGCTCATAAAATCCTTTACTGTTGGATATCTTATAGCTTTATAGAGATATTCTGCTGTTATAGCGCTTGGATTTCCCACAACATTGACGCCTTTCTCAACAAACATTGGCTTGCTCTCTTCATTTCTTACCAGAGCTACAAGCGATTTAACCCCCATTGTTTTTGCAAGTGAAATAACAAGAAGGTTTGTAGCATCATCGGCAGTAGTAACCAAAGCATCGGCTTTATCAACGCCTGCCTCTTCAAGAGTTTCTTTTACTGTTGCATCTGCATTTATAACGACTGCATCATATTTTTTTGCTATCTCATCACATTTCTCTTTATTCTTTTCTATGACGACAACATCATCTTTACTCTGCAATGCAAGACGAATGAGTTTTTCTCCAATTTCACCTGCCCCTACTATTACTATATACATACTCCCACGATGGCAAACATAATCTCTGAATATTTTTAAACTTTTTTCTCCTCCCTGCTCTAATGAGCAAAAATTAGAAAAATTTTCCATTTTTTTTAGGGGTTGTCGAAAAATTAACCAAAAACAATCATGATTTATTGTTTCATCATCATAGAAGAATTGAATAAACTCGAATAGAATTCCTTTCTACATCGAGAGATAGAATGAAAAATGCAAATATTAAGA
>JAGGYX010000088.1 GCA_021162305.1 Thermoplasmata archaeon
ACATCGATGGCACACCAAGGCAAACATTTGAAAGCAGCATAGAATGGCAATGGAATGAGTTTTCATTTGGCTACCATACAATCGAAATAAAGGCAATGGACAAAGCTGGCAATGAGGCAAGAGAAGAAGTGACAGCATTCTTCTTAAATCTTTCCCCCTCTATTTAATTTTGTTTCAGTAGATACCTGATTCTGTCCAAGTTATCCTAAAAATGTTTAATCAAATCTAATTCCTATTACGGCTCCAGCATATCCAAGAACAATGAAAAGCGGTAGAGGAGGAATATAAATAGGAACCCCTACAAATGCAATGAATATTGCAATATTCACGGTGTGACTCCATTCACCTTGCAATCCCTGTGTAGTAAGAGCAGTTACAGGAAAAGAAATTAACATCGGACTTAATGGAATGAATGGGGGAAATAATATGCCTGCTCCTATTCCAATAACCTTGCACATCGTATTCATATAAATGCTATCTCCACCATATTTTTCTTCTAAAAATTTGATAAAATCTTTTATTTTTTCACCAGTAATTCCTTCTTTCTGAATTTCTTTCAACTTATTGGTTATTATATCAATATTTTCATTTTCTGAAGATGCTTTATTAGCAATTGTTTTTGAAGGATTCACAAAAGTTAAACACATGGATAAAAGAATGGCATATACAAGAAATTTTTTTATGATTTTATCCATAATTTTAAATTATGACTCCTATAAGTATTTAACTATCATGAAAATTAAATTTCTCAATATATTGAAATAAAATAATTCATTTTATCCTCAAAGATTCTTGCCTGTTTTTGGATTACTTCTTCAGCTTCATTCCATTCCATATCTTTAACTTCATTAAAATAAGTTATGAAACGGAGAAGCCACAATATTTTTAATGCATCTATAGCAGACTTATCATCAGCAATTTTATAATACTTTGCAAAATTATAAACGATTTCTGCCCATGTTTCAGCATCTATATTCATATTACTTTCTAAGTCTCTTATAATTTTCTGTGGCAGAACTTTATCAATTACATTTTTCATTGATGCATATCCTTTTTCAAAGTATTTCTTCATTTTATCAATATCCACTCTCGTTGGTATTGGTTTCTGTCCCAGAAAGCTTTTTGTTTTCATTTTGTGCAATCCTTTCCTGTTATTTTTCCAGTAATCTTCGTAATATGAAGCAAGCTCAAACATTTTTCCTGTAACTTGGCGAAACATTGGAATAAGGAATTGCTCTGGCTTTATATAGTGTGTTGTTGACTCATGTATTTTAAGAGAGAATATTCCCTCTCTTATTTCCATTTGATTTGCAGCAGCAGATGTAACGATGAAAATATCGATGCCAAAGTCAAGAGGAAAAAGAGGATGCTCAAGCAACATTTCATATAAATTTTTTGATAAACCATATTCTCCTGCTATTGGTTGGCGTATATCAAGACCATACACAGCTCTTGTAAAAGGATATACCAGATTGTTTGTTATGATACCATCATATTTATCTCTTATATAATATGGAACAACCAAGTCAGCTCTTCCATAAAGAATTGGTGAGATGAATTCACGTACCCATTCTGGCTTTATACTGAGTAAATCACCATCTATCAAAACAACAGCTTTTGCATTTGCTTCTCTTGCCATCATAAAAATTGTTCTGACTCCTGCTCCTTTTCCTCCTTTTGTTAAATCGTGAGTCACCAATTTTTTTATCCCGTTATAGGGTTGAAAAAGATTTGCTAACTCAACCGTTTTATCAGATGAAAAACCATCACTCACGATGATAGTCTTCTCATATTCAGAAAAATGCTTGTGCAAGCCTTCGCTTACAACATTTAAAACATGCAATATGGTTGCTTCAACATTTTTTGATAATATACCAACAACAATATCCGTCTCATTCATTCTCTTTCACCACTATATCAAACAATTCCTCTCTTATCCTTTTCTTTGCAGATATGGTTCGCAACCAATCTGGCAACCTTGCTTCTATGGGCTTATTCAGATATTCTTTTCCAGCTTCAAACATGTGTTTGCTGAATCTCTCAACCACGCTTTCCTCTAAATGGCGGTCATATTTGAATGAGTTGAATACTGCATCTGCATGATATTGTCTTATGCACTCTCTTGCCGCCCTTCCATACATTACTTTAAGAGAAAGAAGAAACGGCTCAGAAATTTGAATGTGGTCTTCTTCTGTCAGGACGCGGAGCAATGTTTTGAAAATATCTCTTACCATTTTTATCAATCCATCCCTGCTTATTTCCTGATGCTTATGCTCATAAATGCCCAAATCTACCTGACAAATTCTCTTCCTTGCAACATTTCTATATATCTCAGCTAACATTCCAACTTCTATTCCCCAGTCACCAGGCACATCGACATCGATGGCAACATCTGTTGTCATTGCAAATTCTCCAGCTAAGGGGTAGCGAAAAGCCCTCAAAAAATTCAGGAATCGAGGCTCATAGCCTATTTCATCTACCAGAGCTTTCAGCAGGGGATGTAAAAACAGGCGAAAAACTCTTCCATAAATAATTCTTTTCTCTGCATTTATTCTCGCGTAATATCCCTTGCTAAATTTAAAATCCAGTTTTGGTTCCAGAATCGGAAAAAATAATTTTGCAGGTACCAAATGATTATAGGTCTGAACATCTGCATCATGCAATGCCATGGCATATGAATCGAGGCTTGCCACTCCAAAAGCTATCCATACATCCCTGCCTTTTCCCCTATATTTCAAAACATTTATTCCTTCTTGCTTCAGTTCTTCAAGCAATTTGGTTATCCTCTTTCCATTGCACCATATGACATAGTGTTTTGTTTCAAGCTGCGAAAAAAATTTTTTTACTTCTTCAAACTGCCTTTCATTTTCTGCGGAAAGAGGTATGAATACTTTATCAACATAATCACACTTGTTAAGCTCCCTTAAAATATTCTTAATTGCTTTGTTTCTCAACTCACTGTAGAGCATGGGCATTATAATTGAGATTGGTCGGCTGGCGGCGGCTTCCCTCACATTGTTTATTAAATCCTCCTCATCTATTTTTATTTCATGAAGTGTTGTAACTTCTTCCTGCTTTATATCCATGATTTACACGCTGTCGATGTATTTTAATATTTCTATCAAATCATTTATGCAAACATCTGCAACTTCCTTGATTTCATTACTTCCATTGAAGGCGATACCAAGTCCAGCTTCTTTAAGCATGCAAGCATCGCCAACGCTATCTCCAATTGCAACTGTTTCCCCCTTTTCAATGTTAAGCTTCATGCACAAATTTTCCATAACTTCTTTCTTACAGATTGAATGTTGCCTGCACCTCTCAAATTTTTTCACTGGATTTTTATTATGCAAGATTATCTCACCTGTTATATGTTCATCTTTCATCACAAGCTTGTTTGAAAATGCATAATCAATGGAGAGCCTTTTTTTTAAATCCAAGGCGGCAATATGATAGCTATCCGTTATTATTGCTGTTTTTATATCCTTTTCCCTTAATCTTTCAACGACAATTTCAGCATTTTTATTTAATGGAATTTCTCGGAACATTTTCAAAAATTCTTTTTCTGTCATACATTTAAGCAATTTTGCAATTGCTATGCTCTTTTTATACGCTTCTTTCCTGCTATTCATTATTTCAACAAGTTTATCCATAAAGCCTTTTTCTTCTGCTATTTTAAATATTGTTCTTCCATTCAGCAATGTTCCATCCATATCAAATATTACAAGCTTATACATTTTTTTCAACTGCTGCCTTTACAAGCCCATAGAATAATGGAGCTGGTTTTAGAGGACGAGACTTAAATTCAGGATGAAACTGAGATGCGATGAAATATGGATGGTCTGGTAGCTCTAAAATTTCCATTCTTATTTTATCTTTTGCTATGCCAGAAAAGACAAGCCCATGCTTTTCAAGCATTTCAACATATTCAGGATTGACTTCATAGCGGTGGCGGTGTCTTTCCATTATTTCCTTTTTTCCATAGAGCCTGTGAGCAAGGCTTCCTTCTTTTATAACGACTGGCTGCGCTCCAAGTCGCATTGTTCCTCCAAGCTTGTCAACATCATACTGCTCTGGAAGAATTGTTATAATTGGATGCTCTGTTGACGGCTCAATTTCTGTTGTATGGCATCTCAGCCCTAAAACATGCCTGCCATACTCAACGACAGCAAGCTGGAAGCCAAAGCATATGCCCAGAAACGGTTTCTTTGTATCTCTCGCAAATTTTATCGCAGCTATTTTTCCTTCTGCCCCCCTGCTCCCGAAGCCGCCAGGCACAAGAATGGCATCAACACTTTCAAGCATTTTTGTGCCCTGGCTCTCAATATCCTCTGCTTCAATCCATACAACTCTCACCTTCGTATCAAGCTCTGCTCCAGCGTGGCGGAAAGCTTCGAGTATGCTGAGATAGGAATCGCCTAAGGCGGTATATTTTCCGACGAGAGCTATGCTTACTTCATTTTTTGCATTTTTAAGCTTGCTTACAAAGCTTTGCCATGCTTCCATTTCTCCATTTTTTCTTGCAAGATTGAGTCTTTCCAATATAAAATCTGGCAATCCCTGCTTTTCTAAAACAAGAGGCAATTCATATATACATTCTACATCTGGAGATGAAAATACTGCTTCGACAGGAACATTGCAGAATAGTGAGATTTTTTCTTTCGTTTCCCTTTTTAATGGCTCTTTGCATCTTCCAACTATGGCATCTGGATCTATTCCAATGGCTCTAAGCTCTTTAACGCTGTGTTGCGTAGGCTTTGTTTTTTGCTCTCCAACAACGCTTACAATTGGAATAAGCGTTGTATGAATAAAAACAACATTTTCGTGTCCTTCTTCCAAATGCAGCTGACGGACAGCCTCCAAAAAGGGCATCGATTCTATGTCTCCAACTGTCCCTCCTATTTCAATCACACACACGTCTACATTGCTCTCTGTTGCAACTCTTCTAATCCATTCTTTTATCTCGTTGGTTATATGGGGGACAATCTGAACAGTTTTACCAAGATAGTCGCCTCGCCTTTCCTTTTCAATAACATTTTTGTAAACCTTGCCTGTCGTAATGTTATTGTCGCGATGCAAATTTATATCCAGAAAACGCTCATAATTTCCTAAATCTAAATCAACTTCTCCCCCATCTTCAAGAACAAAAACTTCTCCATGTTGAAAAGGATTCATGGTGCCAGCATCACAATTGAGGTATGGGTCAATTTTTATTGCTGTCACTTTGTAGCCTTTGCTTTTCAAAAGAAAACCAATCGAAGAAGCAACAACTCCCTTTCCCAACCCAGATAAAACTCCACCTGTGACAACAATATACTTCGGCATAAAATATAATGGCAAAGAGAATAAAAAATTTATGTTGCAGGATTGCAGGAACTTAAGCTCACACAGTTCATCTAAATAATCTTTGGCATTTAGGGCATAAGCTTTTGCTATATTCATCATCTATTAATCTTTTCTCTCTTCCGCTATACAAAAGGGGATGAATATGGTTAACGGGATAAGCCATCTATGATATAAACACATTGCATTTATTTCCCATCCATTTTGTTGGAAGAATCTTGCCATAGCATACAATTTCTTCATTTCCATGCTATTCTTTTGTTTCATGAGATATTTTCCAGTAATAAGATCCTTTACTTCTTTTATGCTCATGCCCCAAGCAATCCATTGTTTTTTCAGTACACATAAAAATGAATCTATGATTGCATTTGCTTTAGCTCTTTCCATGAAAGATGCATTTTTGCTATGCAACACGGCAATTGCTTTTCCTGTTTCATTTGCCATATGCATTAATTTCATCGCTTTATTGTGAATGCTGTTTTATTCATGTTTTCTTAAAGGTGGTTAATAAAGTAAAGCCCATGCTTACTAAGAAAATGACTACTCCTGTAAAGCCTATTGTAAATGCAATAACCTTTCCTTCCTTAAATTCTCCAGTTGTTTTCTTTCCAAATAAGCCTATAGTATCTACAATGGCGTGTTTATAAGGCATCCCTGCAGGACGCACAATCCAGTAACCAACCGTTGTAGGATGAGGAATACAATCCAGCAACAAAATTGGAAAAAGAATAAGGAGGGCAATTATTATAGGTATTAGTTCTGAGGAATAATCAATAAAAGCTAGCAAAGACGGAATTAAATTCCATGGAAAAATATCTGTTATAGCTCCAAATGCTGTAAAATAACACATTGCATTTACCTGCCAACCATTTTGATTCAATAATTTTAAAATAAACATAATTTTTCTTGCTTCCATGCTATTCTTTTGTTTTTGTAAATATTTTCCAGTGATAAGTTCCTTTGCTTCTTTTATTGTTAAGTTTCCAAGCAATCCATTTTTCTTCAATTCATATAGAAGTGAGTCAATGATTTCGTTTGCTCTTATTCTTTCCATAAAAGATGCATTTTTACTGTGTAGTATTTCCATTGCTTCTTTTGCTTCATATGCCATTTTTTGCAATTTCATTGCTTCATTTATCGGCAACTCTTTTCTTATTTCTTTTATTCCCTGCAGTGTATATATTCTCACTGGAACTTCCATTGTTTTAGTTTCATTTTCTTTTGTTGCTATTGAATTTCCAATTGGGATAGAAGAGGCGAGAAGGAGAATTGTTATTGCAATGAATGTGAATGTGATTTTATTCATGTTGTTATATCTCCTGTTTGTATTAAACTTTTTCATTGTTATTCTTCCTCGTTTCCAATACCATATGGTAGCTCTCGATAATGATATCTTCTTATCCAATCTGATTTTCATATGGCAAAAAAATAATAAAGGAAGGTATGCATATACATTAATGCCTTTCGCCAAATCAAAAGCAA
>JAGGYX010000019.1 GCA_021162305.1 Thermoplasmata archaeon
TACTTCTTCCAATGCCTCAATAATTCAATTTACAATTGTAACATCACGGACAATACATGGGATGGCATTGGATACAGCAGTTCTGAATATAATCATATCTATAACTGCAGTATCGTGGACAATGGCTGGAGCGGTATTGAACTAAGTGTTTCAAACAATAATTCAATTCACGATTGTAACGTAAGTAACAATGATAAGCATGGCATCTATCTATGGAAATCGCACAATAATTCCATCCATGATAACAACATATCCTATAATGGAAAGCATGGAGCATATGTGTATTCTTCATCCAACAATAGTTTGTCCAACAATGTTTTGATGCATAACGGCATCGGAGGGGGAATATATACTACAAACTCAAGCAATGGAAATATCTTGGAGAAGAATATTGCCTCATACAATGGATGGTCAGGAATTGAGTTGAAAAATGCTTCGAACAATAATGTTGTTAGAGATAATAACATAAGCAACAATGAACATGCTGGAATATGGGTTTATGGCTCGGATAATAACACCATATTCAATAATACTGTTAGAGAGAATAATAGATCTGGGATTGAGCTAAAATACGGCTCGGAACACAATAAAGTGGAAAATAATAACATAAGCAATAATGAACATGCTGGAATCTACATTTATGCATCAAGTGAAAATAGAATCCTGAGTAATAATGTTACTTTAAATAAATGGTCTGGAATTGAGCTGAATGATGGCTCATGCAACAACATCGTCAGAAATAACAGTGTAGACTCAAGCGATCATTCCGGAATATGGATTCATAATTCATGTAATAACACCATATCAAATAACATCGTCACAAATAATGGATGGCAGGGAATTGACTTAAACAGCAATGCAAATAATAATATCCTTAAAAACAATACTGTGAATTACAATCATGTTTCTGGAATTTATCTTTCATTATCATCCAATAACACGATAACAAACACTACAGCAATGAGCAATGCTGTATATGCTTTCTATTCCGATAACCACAGCAAAAATAATTCCATAAATAACATGACCATAGCGAGCTATCCAACAAAAATATCATTCGTCTATGGAAATGGAATAGCATTGAAGGGAGTAAATGAAAGCTTGCCTGAAAATGATGGATTGCTACCCATTAACAAATTTGTGAATATCAGCAACATAACAGCAAGCTCATGGATAAACATAACATTTTATTACAGCGAAGAAGACATAGCAAATGTAAATGAAAGCACTCTTGCTTTATATGAATGGAATGGAAGCAAATGGAATGAAGTTGAATCAAATCTTGACATGGAAAACAATACAATAAATGCAAATATAACAGCGTTTAGCATATATGGAATATTTGGAGAGTTGAATTATTCATATACACTGCATAAAGGATGGAATTTGATTACTGTGCCTATAAATGTAACATGGCATGCCTATGATTTGGCATCATTTATAAACCAACAATATGGTGGAGCAATATGCACAACAATTGTCATGCTATCTAATCAACGCCATATAGGATGGGTTTCAGCAATGCCAGATTTAAATAACTTTAGTGTTAAACCTGGCATAGGCTACTGGGTTTTTGTAAGCAGCAATGTAACAATAACATGGCAAGGGAAACTTGCAGATGTTGACATAGAATTGCATCCCGGCTACAATCTCATAGGATGGACTTCATTGCAGAAAGGAAATGCAAGCGTTGCATTGCATAAAATAAAGAAGGCAAGCATGGCAATAACATGGAATGAAATCATGCATGAATATGAGATATATATGAAGACGCCGTGGGGATATCATGGAGATAATTTTGCTTTGCCAATAGGCAAGGGATTCTATGTATATTGCACGGCAAGCGATAAATGGTATGGAAGCTAAACCCTCTTTTTCTTTTTATTTTTTGCGTTAAAATCAATCCTTATACGGAATTATGCACAAAAATTTCCATGGCTTATTTCCATTATTTTTATACCAGTGTGGGACATCTGGTTCGATATATAAAAAATCGCCTTCTTTTGCTTCCTTTTCCTCATCGCAACATCCTATAATTCCACTTCCTTCCAAAATGAATATTTCATGTTCCCATGGATGCTGGTGGCGTGGAATTTTTCCGCTTGGCTCGATGGTAAAGAGGCGCATTGCATAGTTGGCAGCACCGTGCTCTTTGGTTATGAGCCACTGAATCCATGTTTTCTCTGCTCCTTCCATCTCGACCATTTCTTTCTTAACATTTTCAATATTGTTGTGATACATGCTATGGTATTCTTTTTCAAAATTTAATACTTGTGGAGAGCTTAATTTTCTACATTGACCTGTGTTTGAACCAAGGCAATCCACGGACTGGATTCTGGGGCACCCTCATAAGTTGCTGATACACCAATGCCATATACTCCATTTTCAACTTTTGTTGTATCCAATAAAATCTGCTGTCCTTCATATGGATTATTTATCCATTGAATTATTACATTCGAGTTGTTATATAAATCGCCGCTAAAACCCTGGGGCACCATTGAAACAAGTATTTTTGTTGCTTTTGATGGTATTTTTTCAAGTTCCACCGTTATCACACCATTAACCTTTGTTTCATTTGTAGGAAATATTTTTACCTCGAGCCCATTATTTGAAAGATTTATTTCTGTTTTAGCGACATGCTCTTCCTGCCCTTTTTCAAAACACCCATTCATGAAAGCAATGCCAAGAATTACAATCACAATTAGAATACTCTTTTCACATGGAGTACCCATGAAATTAATCAATTTATGGCTTAAATAGATTTCGTTTTTTATTCCAGTGCTTTTATCATTTCTTCTGCTGCCGCCTCCAGTCTGCCTTGCCTGTTTTTTATTATTTTTAGAGTTGCTCCAGTCAGGACAGCATAGCTCATTCCTGCTATCCTGTTCATGAGCTGATGTTCTTCCATGCTCGCTGCACTTTCTTCGTCTCTCACCCTTATATCAGCGTCTTTTTTCCGCCTTTCCATAATTTCTTCTGGATTTGCTTCTATAAGTATTATTCTACTTGGCTTCAAAATAGAAAGAACATCATATGGCAATCCCGGAAGATAACCGAATGGCGTCTTAATTGTGCAATGTGTGTCAACGATGGCATTGCCAAGCTTTGCAATTCTTTTTGCAGCTTCAATTTGCATCTCTCTCTGCATTTCATAGGGTAACTTTCTCAACTCATCTCTATGTTCAACAAGCTTTCTTTCTTTTGCAATCTTGAATATCTCATCTCCATAGTTTACTACTTTATATTCCCTTTTCTTTAGAACTTCATTCATAACTGTTGTTTTTCCAGCTCCCGGTATTCCAGCTACTATTGCAATCATTCTACACCCAAGAATTTTCTTATGACAGGATGCATTTCCATTGCTTGCTCCCTTGCAATCTGCTCATAAAGCCTTATAACAATGCCGACTGTAAGCAGTAAGCCTGTTCCAGTTGTATTGCCGACTGTTCCAATTAAATTGGCAACTACAGCAAGTAAGCCCACGAGGGCAGAGCTTAATACTGTTAAAGCTGGAATATATCTTGCAAGAACTTTTTTTAGCACTCTTGGATCACGCCTGAAACCTGGAATCTGCATACCAGAGCTCTGTATCTGACGAGCTACAGCTTCAGGTCCCATATTTGTAGTTTCTATCCAGAATTTTCCAAAGAAAATGCTTCCAATTATGAAAACAGTGGCATAAACGATGATACGTAAAGCCATCTGCCACGGTTCATGCTCGTATAAATAGGCTCGATAGCGAGGATCAATCATCGGGAAAAACCACGAATATAAGCCATTGGGTCTTGTTAGATACCACATTAAGCCAGCAGTAGGTTGTGTCTGCCCTGGCGGATATTTTCCGAGCCACCATGCGTGCCCAAGCAAGGGTATTTTAAGGCGGTTATAGAAGAGCAATGCAAACATGTTTAGATTTGCAAGTAATGCTGCCATTAAAATAACAGGAATATTTGAAGCATACATGAGACGCAAAGGATATCTTCCTCTCGCCCCTCTAACACGACCATGAGCGAGTGGCAATTCAACGCGAGATGATTCAGTCCATACAACAAACAGGAATATGACAGTTGTTCCAATTAAAGCAACAACAGGATTTGGAGGGGTGATAAAAATCTTTTCGAAGCCGCCGCCTGCAAGTTGACCCAAGCTCATATGTGTTGCTAAATAGATTGTTTTTGGTATAACGCCTGTTGGAGGATTCGTAACGCTCAATGGAGCAGCACTGGAATAGGGATACCAGTTTATCGAGCCAGTTATGATTGCTGAAGATACGCCTGCAGCTATAAACATTGAAATTCCAGAGCCAATTCCCCATTTTGAAATCAGCTCATCCATCCAGAAGACAAGCATACCTCCTATCAGAAGCTGGATTATGATTATGCTTCTTGCCATTCCAGAGCCAACAGCAGCTTCAAAAGCCGAGCTTGGTCTTAAATAACCAAATACCTGAGGAACTGCTTCCACCAAAATCATTATCACAACAAGAATTTTCTGAAATCCCTGATACAGAGCTCTATCTTCTTCATCCTGCAAATCAAGCTTTATCAATTTTGCTCCAACAAAAAGCTGCAATATGATGGATGCTGTCACAATTGGTCCTATTCCAAGGTGAACAATGCTCCCGCTGGCGCCAGCCATGATGGCGCGATAGCCAGAAAACATGTCAATGCTTGTTGGATCGAGACCATATATGAGAGTTTGTGTCATTATGTAATACAATACAAGCATCAAACCAGTCCAAAGTAGCTTTTTCTTGAAATGAACATGCCCTTTTGGCTTTTTAATTGCTGGCCATCTCTCAACGAGAGGTTTGAAGATGTAAAGCTTGCTCTTTTCCTCTTCTGCCATTTTATCCCGTTATAACCTCGCCTCCAGCATTTTTTATTTTTTCTATTGCTCTTTTACTTGCTTCTTTAACATGAACTTTTATTGCCCTATTTATGAATCCAGAGCCAAGTAACTTGTCATATCCAAGTTCAGTTAAGTTAATTTCATCTCCATCAAGATAATTTAGTTCCTCGACATTTATTGTTTTAGCCTGTCTAACAACGCCATGCCTTGTGAAACCATGGCGACCCCACCTCCATTTCAAATGTTTGTGCTTTCCGGCAAGACCAACACCTCCTTTATTTCCTGCCCCCCTCGCCTTTTTTTTGAAACCATGACCACACGTCTTTGAACCACGCATTTTTTTTGTCTTTTGCCTCATATCATCCTCCTTACTAATTCATTTATTGCATCGCCTCTATATCCCGCTGACCCTCCCATACTGAATGGTTTTTTAATACTTTTGTAACCCTTGCGGGGCGGATGCAAACGAATACAGGGATTCGTTATGTCTTTTAATTTTACCCCTTCTTTAAGCTTTTTTATTGCCTCCTCAACATTCTCAACGCCATTTCTTTTTAGCAACAATGCAAGAGTTTCATCGCTTGCTTCTCCCCATGTCACATAATCTTTAACTTTCTGCAACATTCCTTTATAGCTTGGCGTTTCAGGAATGATTGTGCAGCTATTGATGCGAAGCAGATTAAGCATTTTAAGTGTATCCCTTATCTCTCTCCTTGCTCCTATTGTTCCTCTTATTCTTATAACAGCATACATTATGACCCTCCGATCTGCTTCCTCATCTCTTCAGGCGGCTTATATATGGCAGTATTTTTCAGGGCATTGTAAACAGCCTTGGCATAGTTTATTGTCGTCCTTGTCTCACCCTTCGTAACCCCCCATACATCACGAATTCCAGCAAGCCCCAAAACAACTTTGGCAACATTTCCAACAGCCAAGCCAACGCCACGAGGCGCCGGCTTCAATATAACACGAACGCTTCCACTTTTTCCTTCCACTTTAAATGGCAAACTGTGAGGCATTCCGCAGCCACATTCCCATGAGCCGCAGCCCCGTTTCACTTCTATTATATTCAACTTTGCATTATCAACTGCCTTTCTTATAGCCATTCCAACTTCCTTGTCCTTTGCTATGCCTATGCCGACGAATCCATCTTTATTGCCAACTGCAACAACAACCCTGAATTTTGTTCTTCTGCCAGAGTCTGTCATTCGTTGCACCATGTTCACATCCAAAACTTGGTCTTCCATTTCTGGAAGCAGAGCATCCACTATTTCAACTTCCTTTAAAGGATAGCCTGTTTTCAAGGCATCGCTCATGCTCGTTATCTCTCCTTTTGCAACAAGCTTACCAAGTCTTGTTTTTGGAATCCATTCTTCAGCCATATTCTTCCTCTATTTTTTTCTTTACTTCTTCAACTTTTTCAGCCAAGCTTTCATCAATATGCTTCCCATAGATGCGAGCATCGGATGGAATAACATCTTCACCATAAGGAACATCTATTCCAGCATCTGCAACTCCTTTCAATGCAGCGAAAACACGGGCTCCTTTCCTTGGAGCATGCAATCCTATGTCCAGAATACCCTCTTTTATTCCCTTTTTCAATGCTTTCTTTCCAGCAATATAACCAGTTAAATAGGCAGATGGTGTATTTGAAAAGCTATTATTCCATCCATATTTTTTTAACTCACTTGAAATTGAGGATGTTACAATTCTGTCTCCATTTGTTTCATATAAAGCGAACTGGACACGCATGTATTTATTCGATTTCCTTACGACTATGCGGGGCTTTTTTGATTTAAGCAAAGCAAGACGTTTTCTGTAATTTGTTTTTCCTTCCTTCCTTCTTCTAAACATTTTCATTCTTCAACACTCCTTCCATCTCCATATGCAACTTAAGATGAGCTTTGCTCTTGAACTGCCCTCCTTTGGCACGCATATAATAACGCCTGTATGTGCTTCTATCTATTAATCCTTTTTCTTTTAGTTCCCTGAGATAAGCTCTTATGGGGCGTATTGTCTGAATCCATCTTCTCTTGCGGGGCAATCTTGCTGTGGCTTTTCCTTTTCTTGAACCATGTCCCTTGCGGCGACCCTTGGCTTTTTGCATCATTCTTTTTCTTATTCTCCCTCTCGAATTTCCCCTCTTTTTCCTTGCCTTTATTAAGCCCTGTCTTATTAAATTCTCAACATCTCTTCTTGTAACAGCTTTTGAAATCTCTTCTATTTCCTCTGGATTCATATATACGCGATTCTCGCCGCATTTTAGCAACTGGGCAGCCAACCTGCGTTGCATTCTCAAATCCATCATAACACCCTGTTCAATACTTTTATTCCAAGCTCGTCAGCCTTTTCAATTATTTCCATTCTCTTTTTCCTTCCAACACTATGAGCAATTCTTATTGCTTCTTTACTCGCATCTATGCCATTGAGCTGTGAGGCATTATAAACTAAAACCTCTTTAAAGCCTGATGGATGCAAACCTCTAACCAGCTTAGGCGATGAATAGCCAATTCTTACAACAGGTGGACGATATCCATAATGGCGGCGCATCTTTGAATGTATGCCGCGAGGTCGCCTCCATGATTTATGTCGCAACTTTGCATACTGCCACCATTGTTGCCTCCTGAACCATGGCTTTTTCTTCCTTTCCTGCATTAAGCGACGAATCTCATCATCTATTGCTGCCTTTATTTTTGGCTTCATTTCCTTTTCTTTTGTTTCCTTAATTTCCTCAGCTTCCATTTCATTCACCCTTGCTTACTATATATATTCCATCCTGAAATACTCTAACATCTTTATCTCTGACTTTTGTTGCAGCCTCAATGTTTGCTGCTGTCTGTCCCACTTCCTCGCGATTTATTCCTTCTATGATGACATCACTTCCTTTAACTGTAACTTTGACATTGCCAAATAACTTTGCCTTCCTTGGCGATTTCTCTCCCAAAAAATTTTCTATTATAAATTCATTTCCCTTCACACTTGCTTTTATTGGAAAGTGTGAGTAAACGATCTTCATTTTATATGTAAAGCCCTCTGTTACGCCCTTTATCATATTTTTTATATGACCTGCAAATGTTCCAACCAGAGCCTTTTCCTTTCTCCTTGGTAATTCAGCTCTTACTATAATCTTATTTTCTTCCTTTTTTATCTCTATCTTGGGATGATATAGCTTGCGATGCAACTTCCCTTTCGGGCCCTCTACACTCACGACTCCATTCTCAATGTTTATATTCACGCCCTCTGGTATTTCAATTTCTCTTACTTCCATTGCAACTCTCATTTACCCACCTAATATACGTATCCAAGCAGCCTGCCTCCAATTCCCTCCTTTTTTGCTTCATATTGAGATATTATCCCTTTATTTGTTGAAATTATGAGAATGCCGAAGTTTTCAGCAGGCAAATAGCGAGACTCCCATTTCTCAAATTCATTTTTCTTTATCGAATAACGAGGCTTTATAACATTACAATCATTTATATTTCCTTTTAAAATAACTTTAAACACTCCTGCCTTACCATCATCTATCCATTCAAATACTTCTATGTAGCCATAATCCTGCATAAGCTTAAGCACTCTACCAATCAGCTTTGAAGCTGGTTTTATTGTGCATTCACGTTTGCCTACACGCTCTGCATTTTTTATCGCTGCCAATGCATTTGCCAAAGGATCGTTCAACATTTTACCCAAAATAGGCATTCAATTATTAAATCTTTCGCAGAATATCAAGGTGGAGATTAAAAGCATCGTGAAAATGACAAAACGCAAGCACAATACTTATAAAATAGTTACATATACTTGCTTCTAATGAGAAGGAAAAAGACGAATCCACAGCTCATAAGAACGATAGAGCTACTTTATCAGGCAGCAGACAAATACAATGCTGGAGTGTGGAAAGCTATTGCAAAAAAGCTTGAGAAACCTTCCCGCAATTGGGCTGAGATAAATGTTGGAAAGATTACAAAGCATTTGAAAGAAGGAGAAATTGCAATAGTGCCTGGCAAGGTGCTGGGCATGGGAGATGCTGGTAAAATAGAAGTGGCAGCATGGAAATTCTCAAAACAGGCGAGACAAAAAATTGAAAAAGCTGGGGGGAAATGTTATAGTCTGGTTGAAATTGTCGAAAAAAATCCAAATGGAAGTAATGTCCGTATCTTAGGTGGTTAAATGGCTGTTATAGATGCTACAGATGCGCCCATAGGCAGACTCGCAACCCGCGTCGCCAAACGCCTGCTGGCGGGCGAGGAAATACATATTGTGAATGCTGAAAAAGCTATAATAAATGGAAACAAGGAGGAAATAAGGGAGCGTTATTTGAAGAAGCGCAGGATTGGAGGAACGAAGAGAAAGGGACCCTATTTCCCTCGCCTTCCTCACATGATTTTGAAGCGAACTATTAGAGGAATGTTGCCATATCAGCAACCAAAAGGGAGAAAAGCATATAAAAGGTTGCGTGTATACATTGGCGTGCCTGAAGAATTGCATGATAAAGAGATAGAAAGGTTGCAATTTAAGAAATCAGCAAATTATATAACTTTGAAAGAATTATCTGAATATCTGGGTGTAAAATGGTAGAAGTGGCTGTAGCTTCCGGGAAGAGAAAAAGTGCTGTTGCAAGAGCATATGTTAAAAGTGGAAAGGGAGTTGTTAAAATAAATAAGCTTTCCCTGCAGGCATATCCGGAATATATACGCAGCATACTGGCCGAGCCATTGCAGATTGCAGAGAAATATAAAGATAAAATTGACGTTCGCGTCATAGCAAGTGGCGGCGGTCCTATAAGTCAGGCTGAAGCTGCAAGAACGGCAATAGCAAAAGCTCTCGTTGCCTTTTCGGGAGATGATGAATTGAAAAAAATGTTTATGGAATATGATAGAACATTACTCGTAAGCGATATACGCCGCAAAGAGCCCAAAAAGCAACTTGGAAGAGGAGCAAGGAAAAAGAGGCAAAAATCATATAGGTGATGCAATGATTATGCCAATTAGATGTTTTACCTGTGGTAAAGTTCTGGGTTCAATATTCGAGGAATATAAAAAGAGAGTCTATATAAATGGCGAAAGTCCAAAAAAGGTGCTTGATGAGCTTGGAGTCAAAAGATATTGCTGCCGTCGCACCATATTATCACATCCAGTATTTGTTAAAGACGGAGAAGTAAAAGAACTCATCGACGAAGCTGCACAATACGAATAAGTAAAATTTTTTTGGCAAAAACAATACAAATTCTTAAAATCCCTTATTAAAAAATCCAAAGTTCAGCAATTGTTCCAAAATATTTATATACCATGAGTATTATAACGAATAGGCAAGAGCCTATAAAATATAGGGGGTGAGGATTCGAAGCTTTTTTCTGCCTCCGCCTCGCCCCCTGCCTCCCCCTACTTCTCAAAAATTGTATTGCCGTTGTATTCTATCTTCATTATACGGTGATATGGAATCATTGCATTTTCGGTTTCAATAAAAATGTTTCCCATGCTCTTTATCTCGCTCCCGATTATGAAATCAATGTCACCACGCTTTCCTCTGCTTATATACCATATTTTAACTCTGTTAAAATCATAGTCAGGATGCCATCTGAGTTTGTTGAGCAGCTGCCTTACATTCACAACCTTTATATACTCCTTTCTATATTAGGATTGCTATTTTGAGGTGAATTATGGAGAATAAGAAGGGAACGACAACCTTAAGCTTTGTATGTAAAGATAGTGTAGTTGCAGCTGCAGAACATCGAGCTACAATGGGCACTATGATTGCTCATAAAGTGGCAAAGAAAATATACAAGATAGATGAGCACATGTTGCTTACCACTGCTGGGCTCGTTGGCGACGCCCAGGTTCTGGCAAGATATCTGAGGGCGGAGGCAGAACTATATAAAATGGAAAGGGAAGAAAAAATGCCAGTTGAGGGAGCAGCCACATTAATGGCGAATATATTGAATCAACGAAAATTCTATCCCTATTATGTTCAACTCATCGTTGCAGGCGTTGATAGCAAAGGTCCACATGTTTTCTCGCTCGACGCTGCAGGCGGAGCCATCGAAGACATATATACATCGACAGGCTCGGGTTCGCCTTTTGTATTTGGAGTGCTTGAAGATGCATACAAAGAAGGGTTGAGCGTTGATGAAGGAATTGACCTTGCAATAAAAGCCATGACGGCGGCGATGAAGCGCGACTCTGCTTCTGGAAATGGAATTGATGTAGTTGTCATAACGCCAAAGGAATATAAGGAATTGAGCCAGGAAGAAATTGAAGAAAGGAAGAAAAAACTAGGATTGTAATAGTCATGCCAGTTGAAGATGTATTAAAGAAGATTAGGGAAGAAATTAAAACAGTTGTGCCAGATGATATAAGAATAACAGATATCGAGTTTGAAGGGGCAGAGCTTGTAATATATACAAAAGACCCTGAAAAATTTGCCGAGCAGGCAGATTTAGTTAAACAGCTTGCCAAAAAATTACAGAAAAGGATAACAGTAAGACCTGACCCAAGTGTGCTTGAAGATATTGAAAAAGCCGAGGAAAAAATAAAGGAAATTATACCAAGTGAGGCTAAAATCACAAATATTTATTTTGAACCAGATGTTGGAGAGGTTACAATAGAAGCAGAAAAGCCGGGAGTGGCAATAGGAAAGAAAGGGGCTTTGCTAAATGAAATTAAAAAGGAGATAGGATGGACACCAAAAATAATAAGAGCTCCTCCAATGCCTTCAAAAATAGTTCAGGATATAAGAAAATATATTCGCCTTGTAAGCGATGAAAGAAAAGATTTTTTAAGGAAACTTGGCAGAAGATTGCATCGAGGTGTAAGCACGGGAGAAAAATGGGTGAGAATAACTGCTCTTGGTGGCTATAGAGAGGTTGGTCGCTCATGCACATTGCTATCAACACAGGATAGTAAAATCTTAATTGATTGCGGCATAGATGTCTCCTCTCCCGATAATGGTTCTCCATATCTCAATGTTCCAGAGGTTCTGCCTTTGGAATCAATAGATGGTGTTGTTGTAACTCATGCTCATCTTGACCATTCTGGTCTTGTTCCATTGCTATTCAAATATGGATATGATGGCCCAGTTTATGTAACATACCCAACAAGAGATGTCATGGTTTTGCTGCAAATGGACTATTTGAAAGTTAGAGCAGACGAAGCCAAAAAGGCTCCATATTCTTCAGAACATATAAGAGAGGAAATAAAACACACCATACCTCTAAATTATGGAGATACGATAGATATTGCTCCAGATATCCGCCTCACCATGCATCGCGCCGGCCATATTCTTGGCTCTGCCATATGCCATTTTCACGTTGGAGAAGGGCTTTTCAATATAGCATTTTCTGGAGACATAAAATATGAAAAAACATGGCTATTCAGCTCTGCAGCCACCCATTTTCCCCGCCTCGAAGCCTTGGTTCTTGAATCTACATATGGTGGGAAGCAGGATGTGCAGCCGTCTCGCAAAAAAGCTGCTGAATATCTAAAAACCATTGTCAAAGAAGGTATCGAAAAAGGAGGAAAAATTTTGATACCTGTCTTTGCTGTTGGTAGAAGTCAGGAAGTCATGATTGTTCTTGAACATTATATGAAGGAAGGAGAGCTTCCATCTGTGCCAATATATCTGGACGGCATGATATGGGAAGCCACGGCAATCCATACTGCATATCCAGAATATTTAAATGCTGATTTGCGCAAAAAAATATTTCAGGAAGGCGAAAATCCATTAATGGCTGATGTTTTTGAAAGAGTGGATAGTTATGATAAAAGACAGGAGATAATAGATAGCTCAGAGTCAGCAGTTGTTCTGGCTACGAGCGGCATGTTAAATGGCGGTCCAGTTATGGAATATTTAAAAGCATGGTCTGACGATGAAAAAAATATGCTGATATTCGTTGGGTATCAGGCTGAAGGAACGCTTGGAAGAAAAATACAGAAGGGATGGAAGGAAGTCAATGTGGTAGGAAAAGATGTTGTTATAAACATGCGTGTTGAAACATGCGAAGGATTTTCTGGGCATTCTGATAGAAATCAGTTGCTAAACTATGTGAAGAATCTTTCTCCAAAACCAAAAAGAATAATAGTCAATCATGGCGAAGAAACAAAATGCATGGATCTGGCTTCAACAATTCATAAAAAATATGGAATAAAAACACTTGCCATAAAAAATCTAGAAACTGTGAGATTTAAATAATTGCGGAAGCACTTTTTAAGAAAAGGGCTCTTTTCATTCTCTTTTTATTTCTTTTGGGGTGAAGCACTTTTCTTTTTAAGAAAAGGGCTCCTGGAAAAGGAATAAATATTAGATAAATTATAAAAAACATGAAATTGCAGGATATTATTGAGAGAATGGAAAAAGAATTTGAAGAGATAAAACAGATGATTGGAATTAAAAAAATGCCTTCGTGCGATATCATAGAAAAGGAAGATGAACTCGATGTTTTAATTGATTTGCCGGGATTTTCAAAAAAAGATGTCGAGCTTGAAATAGGCGAGGATTATGTAAGGGTGAAGGCAAGCAGGAAAAAAAGAGAAGGATGTCATAAGCGAGAGGAGTTATTCATTCTACAGAAGCATTTCATTGCCATATAAAGTTGATGCAGATAACGCAAAAGCAAAAATGAAAAATGGCATTTTGGAAATAACCCTTCCAATCAAAAGAAAATCAGGAAAGAAAATAAAAATAGAATGACTGTAGCAATTTCTCCCGGTAAAATAATATTGCTTGGGGAGCATGGTGTAGTATATGGAAAGCCTGCATTAGCAATGGCAATCTCGTTGAAAGTGGCAGTGGATATTGAAATTGCGTCACAATACATGGTGAATTCTCATCCTCTGGAAGAGAGAAAACATGTCTATATAAAAAGAGCTATTGATAAGCTATGGAATGGTTCACCATTAAGCATAACTACCTTTTCCCAAATTCCTTCAGCCAGCGGGCTTGGCTCTTCCGCCGCCATCACCACGGCTATGACGGCTGCCCTCCTTGCCATGAGAAATGATTTCAGCAAGGAAAATGTCGCTCGCCACAGCTTTGAGATTGAATATGAAGTGCAGGGAATGGCAAGCCCTATTGATACATCAACATGTTCATATGGAAAGGCAATAATGGTGTGGAAGAAAGAGAAGCAGGGCTACATATGGAGCATGTCAAAGAATGGCAGCACATGGTATGTATATCCATTTGATGTGCCTGATGTAAGCATAGTTGTTGGAATAAGTAGCATTAAATCAAAAACCCCAAAAATTGTAAAGAAAGTCGGGAAATTTATTGGGCATTCTTCATTTGCAAAAGACCTGCTAAATGAAATGGAGACGCTGGTAACAGAAGGTGTAGATGCATTGAAGAAAAGGGATTTTATCAAATTTGGAGAAATCATGGATAAAAATCACAAAATACTATACAACATAGGGGCAAGCTCAAAAGAAATAGAAAAGTTAATAATGACAGCCCGCAAAGCGGGCGCATATGGGGCGAAAATAACGGGCGCAGGCGGCGGCGGCAGCATAATAGCCATAGGCGACGAGCCAGAGAAGATAAGAGAGGCATTAAAAGAAAAGGGAAAAGATGCATACATTGTGCTTCCAGATAAAGATGGTGTGAAGGTATGGAAGTAATTTATTCAAATGTATGAAAGACCAAGCCAGTGAGCAACTTTGGGTCAAACCAAGTTGATTTTGGGGGCATATTTTTACTGGCATCTGCTACAGCTTCAAGTTCTTCAATGCTTGTTGGATGAAGATAAAAGACGGCATCATTTCCCTTCTCGTCGACAAGCTTTTCATATTCTTTTCTGCTCATCTTTCCGCCAACAAAGAATATATTGGGGTCTTTCCTCACATCTTTTATTCCCAGAATCGGCTCTATTAATTCATTGTGCAATATGCTCACATCTATGCTTTCTACAATACCATGAGGCAATTCCTTTGGAATGAGTTTCCACCATCTCTGCCTATAATACATCTGTATTTCATGCTTTTTTGGTTCTTGCAGGACATTCAGTTCTTCAACATAAAAATTTTCTTTTATTTTCTCGATAAAATTATCAATTTCTATTTTCCTTATAACTCTATTATATGGAAGTATTCTCGCCTCGTCGTCACTTGCTGCATATATCATAACATATTTCGCTTCATCTCCATCATATTTTTTCCAGTAATGATATGCAGCAGCTATTCTATGATGACCATCTGCAATGTAAAGTGGCAATGATTTGAACAATTCTTTTATGTTTTCTATCTCTACCCTATCATTTATTTTCCATAATCTGTGGGTATATCCATATTTTTTGAATTGAACTATTGGCTTCGCTTCCATCAAATCATCCATCTTTTTCTTTATCTCATCATTTCTTCTAAAAACAGTCCATACCAAGCCTGTATTTGCCTTCAGAGTTTCTATATGCTTCATTCTATCTTTCAATGGTTTTTCTCTCGTTTCTTCATGCTTTTTTATCAGTCCATCTTCATAATCTTTTAGAGAAACACAGAATATGAAGCCACGCTGTGTAAAATCATTTTCTTGCTCATATATGTAGATGGATGGCTCATCTCTCACCATATTTTTTTTAAGCCTTTCAAATGCTTTTTTTGCATTCTCGTATTTTTCTTCTCCTTCTCCAGAAGGTAAAATTATATGTATGGCTGACTGACTTTCTTTCCTCATTTCCTCTGCTTCTTCCTCGCCTATCACATCATATGGGGGCGTTGTAAATTTTTCCGGCTCTATATGGCGTAAACCAGCAAATTCTTTTATTTCTACCATGAAAATGCATGCATAAAAGTTATAAAAATTCTTTTCTATAATAGCATGGAAATAAATCTGGATGGAAAGGTTGCGATTGTAACAGCTTCTTCAAAAGGAATTGGATTTGGCGTCGCCAAAGTTTTTTCTATGTGCAATGCAAATGTTATTCTCCTTTCAAGAAATGAAGAGAATCTGAGAATTGCTGCTGAGAAAATTGAAACAATATCGGGCAGCAAGCCCAAATATATTGTTGCTGATTTAACAGATAAAAAGCAGCTTGAAAATGCAATTGAAGAGATAAAAAGAGAGAAGCCATCCATATTTTTCTTCTCCACAGGCGGGGTTAAGCCAGGCTATTTCATGGAAATGAGAAAAGAAGACTGGGATAAAGCCATAAATCTGCTTTTGCACCCAGCTATATATCTTACAAAGGAATTGCTTCCAGATATGATAAAAAGGAAGTGGGGTCGCATCATATATTTAACAAGCACAGCTATAAAAGAAGTCATACCAAACATTGCATTAAGCAATGTTGTTCGTATCACCATGGCTGGACTTGTTAGAACGCTTGCAAAAGAAGTTGGCATGTATGGAATAACTGTGAATGGAATAATGCCTGGTATGATAAAAACAGATAGAATAATTCAGCTTGCAAGAGATAAAGCAAAAAGAGAAGGAATAACAATGGAAGAAGCCCTGAAAAATTTATCTGCTACTATACCAGCAGCCCGTTTAGGAATGCCAGAAGAAATCGGCTATTTTGCTGCTTTTCTCGCGAATGATTTTGCTTCATACATAAACGGGGCTTTGATTCCTGTGGATGGAGGAAAGCTAAATTCCACGCTTTAGAAAAATTGAAATTTAGTGCTGCAATAATAATATGAAAAAGCTTGCAATTTTAATTGCCATTCTTTTAGTCCCAATATCATTTGGAGGAAATGAGCATGAAGTTATTTTAGTTACAGGATTTGAACCGTTTGGAGAATGGAACGAGAATCCATCTGCAATGGTTGCGATGGCATTGAATGGAAGCTTTATTGGAAATGCAGAAATTGTTTCAATAATTCTACCAGTTGATTTCAATCAATCATTTGAAAAAATAAAAGATGCAATAGAAAAATATAAGCCATTTATGATAATAAGCTTGGGACTGAACGGAAAAGCTCGTGCCATTCATATTGAAAAAATTGCTTTGAATATAGAATGCAATAATGGAAGATGCAGTTTTATAAAGAATGGCAGACTGATTCAAATCTCTCCATTGCCTGCATTTAAAATTTGTAATGAGTTAAGAAGCCATGGATATAAAGCAAAGCCATCTTTTTTCGCTGGCACATATGCCTGTAATTTTATTTTTTATTCCACCCTTAACTACATTGATGAAAATGAACTTGATATTAAAGATGGCTTCATACATGTTCCACCATTAAAATCACAGAGGAGATATGGAATGGAATTAAATGACATGGTTAATGCGATAAAAATAGCGATAAAAGCAAGCATGGAATAATTATCTTTCTTCCAGATTGTAAAATGCTCTCTCAACAACCTCTGACAATGCTGGATGAATATGCATTCCTCTATATACTGGCATGGCTGACTGGCTGTCGGTATACATCAAATTTATTATTTCCTGTATTAGAATGGAAGCTTCTGGTCCTATAATATGTGCCCCCAGAATGCGATATGTTTGCTTTTCCAATATTACCTTAACAAAATAATCCTTTGCCATCATTGCCTCTCCTTTTGCAGTATTCTCATACAAGTAGTAGCCTACTAATATATCGTGTTTTTTCTTCGCCTCCTCCTCTCTCATTCCGACGCCTGCTACCTCTGGATAAGTGAATATTGCATGTGGAACTGCATGATAATCGGCTTTAATACGGCGATGAGCAAATGCATTATAGTAGACAATCTGGCTTTCATAGTTGGCGGCATGCTTGAACATATGCTTTCCTGTTGCATCGCCACATGCCCATATATTCGGCTTTGTTGTCTGCAAATATTCATCGACGATAATCCAGCCATGCTCATCTGTTTCCACCCCTGTCTTTTCAGGCTTTAGTATATCTGAATTTGATGCTCTTCCAGCTGCCACAAGGACTTCATCTGCTTCCACCTCTATTTTTCCTTTCTCACCACTTGCTATAACCTTTTTTGCTCCATTTTCTTTTTTAACTTCCTTTACCGTATATCCTGTATAAATTTTCATTATTTTTTTCATTTCTCTCTGCAAAAGCTCTGATATCTCAGGCTCTTCATTGGCAACAATACGGGGAAGCATTTCTATAACTGTAACATCTGAACCCATCATGGCAAGGAAAAAACCATATTCCATGGCTATATAACCGCCTCCTATAATTACAATTCTGGGCGGCAATTCTTCAAGCAAAAGTAACTCATCGCTCGTTATATATCCCGCCTCTTTCAGCCCTTTAATTGGGGGCACCATGGGGCGGGAGCCGGAGCAAAGCAAAATTTTATCGCCTTTTATTATCTCGTTGCCTACTTTCATTGTATAGTCATCTATAAACTCTCCCTGCACTTGATATAAATCAATGTTAGGTGAATTTTTCAGACCATGCTCTATCATTTCTATTTCATGCCTTATATTTTTCCTCATCCTTTCCATGATTCCTTTAAAATCTATTCCTTTTATCTCCACATCAATTCCAAATTTTTTCGCATCCATTATTTTTCTCAGCAATTCTGCTGGATATAGTAACATTTTTGAGGGAATGCATCCTCTCGTTAAACAAATTCCTCCAACATCATCTTTTTCCACAACAGCCACTTTTATGTTGGGCTGTGTCTCAACGAGTGTTGAAACAATATTCATGGCTGAGCCAGTTCCAATAGCAATGACATCATAATTTTTCATGAATGGTAAAGAATCCATTAATAAAACATTTACCAATAAACATAAAAATCGAAAAAATCGAAAAATCATTGTAAGTTGTCGATTAATTAGCTAAAAGCGATTATGATTATGTGGCCAAACTCCAACAAAAAAGTTTCTTGAAAAAACTTATTATGCAATAATGGATAATGTATCATGCCTGAAACAATAACCAAAGAAGAATTTGAGAAATTAAAAGAAGAGGTGGAGCATCTTAAAGA
>JAGGYX010000061.1 GCA_021162305.1 Thermoplasmata archaeon
GCCGTCTCTATTTTTATCCTCTTTATTATTTTTTTCACAATTTCCACTCTTATTATATCTCGCATTTTTATTTCTATTTCTTTGGACAGGCTTTTAAAAGAGAGCTTTTTATTTGTTATGGTAAGCTCTCCAGCTATTTTTACAATGCCCATTTTTAAATTTGCTTTGCCCTCCCATAAAACAAACTCATCCATATTAAAAAATGGAATAGTATTTAATCATCTTTTTGATATTATTGCATGCTTCCAATGGATGAAAGGCAGATGAAAAAACTCATGAAGAGAATGGGGATAAATGTAAAGGAACTGGAGGCTGAGAGAGTCATCATTGAAACCAAGGATAAAAAATACATTTTTTTGAATCCAGATGTAAGCATAATGGAAATAAAAGGACAGCAGACATATCAGATTGTGGGTAAACCAGAGATAATATCAAAAATAAGTGAGGAAGACGCAAAATTAGTTGCAGAAAAAACTGGCAAAAGCATAGAGGAAGCGAGAAAAGCCCTGGAAGAAGCAAATGGTGACATTGCTCAGGCAATTCTCAATCTAAGTTCTTGAACATTAAGATTGCATCCTCGCCATCTATATAATAACTCTGGAGCAATTCCTTTTCAATGAAGCCAAGTTTTTTATAAAATTTTATGGCTTCGTTGTTACTCACTCTAACCTGTAAAATTGCATATCCATGCATATTTTTCAATACACTTTCCATAAGTTTTGTTCCTATGCCCCGCCTCCTGTAATCTGGATGAACAGCTATTGAAACAATCAGGTGGCGTCTTGCATCGCCAATGGCATATCCGACCACTTTTCCATCTTCTTCGGCAACATAAAAATTTCGATCGAGATAATTGTAAAAGATGGAAGAAGGATAATGGTATTTAAAGGAAAGAGATTCAATCTTCATAACACTTGGTATGTCATCGTGCCTGCATTTCCTTATTTCCATGAATTCAAAAAAGTTATATTCATATTAATATTTCCAAAACATGGAAATCAGAAAAGATTTATTGTATAGTCAGAGCCATGAATGGATTGCAAAAAAAGATGGAATAATAAGAATTGGAATAACAGATTACGCCCAAGATAGCCTGACAGACATAGTATATGTTGAATTGCCTGAAGTGAATAAATACTACAAGAAAGGAGATGTCATAGCAAGCGTAGAGTCAGTAAAATCTGTTGGAGAAATATATGCTCCATGCGATGGAAAAGTTATTGCAATAAATGAAAAGCTCGAAGATGAGCCGGGCTTAATAAATGAATCACCTTATGATGAGGGCTGGATTGCAGAAATGGAAGTGGAAAATGAAGAGGATTTGGAAGACTTAATGGATGCTGAACAATATGAGGAATTAATAAGTAAAGATTTATAAAATAAAAAAAGATTAAGAGGGATTAAAATGAGCAGAGAAAATTTCCAACCTCTTATACCTCCTGAGAAAAGCGTCAATGAATTAACATTAAAAGCTGTTTTAACAGGCGTTATACTGGCTTTAATAATGGGTCCAGCAAATGCCTATCTCGGCTTGTATGCTGGAATGACTGTCTCTGCGGCTGTGCCTGGCGCCATTCTTGCTGTTGCTTTACTCAAACCATTTAAGCCAACTGTTCTTGAAGTTACTCTTGGTATGATGGGCGCCGCATCTGGCGAGGCTCTTGCTGCTGGTGTGATTTTCACCATACCATCGCTGGTAGTAATAGGGGCATGGACACATATACATTATATCGAGACAACCCTTATTGCTTTAATTGGCGGCATACTCGGTGTGCTATGGATGGTTCTACTCAGGAGGGCATTGATTGTTAAAACAGATTTGCCTTTTCCAGAAGGGATAGCTGTTGCCGCCGTCATTAACACTGCTGTTGGAACCGAGGAAAGCGGCGAAGGCGGCGGAAGCATGTGGATGCTTATTGGTGCCATTCTTGCTGCCATAGTTAAATTCTCACAGGTATCATTGAATGTTTTTCGTGGAATAGTGCAGAAGGTTTATGCTGTTGGAAACTATGGAGTTTTAGGGAAAACAAACAAAGGATTTTTTTATGGTGGGACTGCTGCTTCTCCAGCATTGCTTGGAGTTGGCTATATAATAGGACCAAGAATAGCAGCTTTTGTTTTTGCAGGTGGCTTGCTTGGATGGGTTATTATAACTCCATTGATTCTCCTTTCAACAGGACTGCCACCTGGTGCAACACCGTTACAGGGATTCATGGAAATATGGAGTGACTATGTTCGTTACCTCGGAGTTGGAGCAATGGTTGTCGGTGGCTTATACACAATATGGGCGTTGAGAAAAAATCTTGGAGAGGGAATAAGAGAAGCAATAATAGGACTTAAAGGAGGAGCAGTTGAAGAGAAAAAGAGAACCGAGCGAGATCTGGACATTAAAAAAGTTTTCCTTGCCATTGGGTTTATGGTCATTCCAGTTTTTTTAATATATGCATGGCTCAGCCATATGTATGCAATAAGCTTATTCATGGCAGTATTTCTTGTATTCCTAACTTTTGTGGCAAGTGCAATAGCAGGCTATATGGCTGGATTGCTCGGTTCATCCAATAATCCAATATCTGGCGTTACCGTTGCAGTTTTGCTCATCGTTGCCCTAATAATGCTCGCATTTGGCGTTAGAGGAACATCTGGAATGGTCATTGTTGTTGGGATGGCAGCAGTTGTGTGCGCAGGAGCTGCCATTTCAGGGGATGTTTTGCAATCGATGGCAGCTGGTCAGATGCTTGGAGCAACACCATGGAAACAGCAGCTTGCGGAAATCATAGGCGTAGTTGCAGCTGCTCCTGTTCTTGCAATCGTTATACAAGCACTGGATAAAGCGTATGGAATAGGAAGCGTGAATCTGCCAGCTCCTCAAGCATTTTTAATGGGGGGTATAGTTAAAGGAGTCATAGGCGGTCAAATGGTATGGCCTTTCGTTATAGCTGGAGCTTTCCTTGCAATTGTGTTGATTTTGATGGATATTCCTGTTTTACCAGTTGCAATAGGAATATATCTTCCATTTACATTGAGCGTTCCAATATTGGCGGGAGGAATAATAAGGGCATTGGTGGACAGAAAATTGAAAAAAGAAGCTCCAGAAGAAGAGGAAGAAGAGGAGCTTAGCGACTGGGAAATGGCTATAAAAACGACTGGCATAAAGCCAAAAGAAAAAGCACATCGCGTCGGCTTGCTTTTTGCAGCTGGCCTGATAGCTGGCGAGGCTTTAATGGGAGTTGTTTCTGCTTTCCTTATTATAGGACATATCAATCTAAAAATCATGGAATCTGCGCCAGCCTGGCCGGGCATGCTTATATGGGGATACATAGCTTTCCTGCTTGGATATGTTGTCATCAGAGAATTCAGAAAGGCTAAAGCAATGGCTGAGTAAGAAGCCGGTTCGAAATGCAGAATGGATTGAAGAAGAAGGAATTATAAGACTTAAAGTAATAAAGTTTAAAAGCAGGATTGGAGTATGGCTGTGCAGATTATTCAACAAGCCCAATTATTTTTTTGTGAATTTTGATGAAATTGGTTCATTTATATGGAAGAATTGTGATGGAGAGCATAGCATGAAAGAAATTTTAAATATGCTTGAGGAAAAATATGGCGAGGAAAAGATGCTTGAACGCCTCTATCTGTTCATGAAAATGCTTGAGAGAGGAGGATATGTGAAATATGAAGATAATGAATGATGTTATGAAAACTATCAAATTACAAAATTAATGACTCAAATTAAAGCATAAGCATTTTCATTTCTGTATGCAAAGACTTCAATAATATAAAAAGTGAAGAAGATGCATAATTCATTCATTATAGGTTTTCCTCTTTTTCCAGAGTATTGCTATCGCTATTGCCATTGTTGCTACAATAATTTCAAATCCTGGTGTGCTGCTATTGCTATTATTGCTATTGCCATTGCTGCCATTATTTTCATTTCCAACATATTCTGGCTTTGTTATTTTAATTCCTTTTGAAAGACGGAGCATATTTGCAATCATATATGCATATTTGTAATAAATCAAAGCATCACTCTTGCTTTCTATGCTTCTCCCAAATTCATAATAACTTACCGCCAGAATTGGCTCAATGCTTTCATTTCTTGCCCTTATTATTGCATAGCTTGCCATCTGCATTGTCCTATTTAGTTTATCTTCTGTAAGTCCTCCTATTGCTTCAATTGCAATATTTGAATTTGCTATTGATTCCAGCGAGTTAAATAAACTTGCAGCAGGAAAAACATCCATCTCCTCGCCAGCCTTATCAAGCAAATCCTTTGCATTTGAGACAAACTTGCTGTTGCTTCCTGTTTCCTGAACAAGGGTCTGAGCGTAAGCATATATTTGCTTTGCATAATCATAATAATGGGATGCAATGACTTTTACGCCACTTTCATTTATAGTATTGGTTTCATTGAATTCCTTGCTCAAATTTGCCCACCAATAAACAGTCTTGCTCCTCTCCATTGCATATGCTAAATCATACAATGCCTCCAAAGCCTTTGAATCATCTTCATACATCGTTCCCTTATATTTCATGAATGATTTCCATTCACGCCTGCTTTCATTCAATAAAGCCATGGCGTCTATAGCTCTCGTTTGTGCTGCCCCAACACATTGCAGACTTATTAGCCCGTCAATCTGGCTTTTTTTGGCAAATTCATACGAGCTATTCACTGCTTTTGAGACATTTTCAAATATGGTTGTGGCATCATCATTTTCATAAAACCTGCATGCATAGCTGACAAATCTTGAATTTATCATTGATTGAAACGCCTTGCTTATTCCATAGTAAAAAAAAGCATTGTTGGTTGCTACGATAGCATTTTTTAAATCATTTTTTGAATCATCGAGTCTATTCCATATATATCCCTTTGGGTTGAGAGAGAAAAAACCTCCAGTTGGAATATTGGCATTGCTGAAAACCTGTTTAGCTGCCACATAGCTTTCATTTGCTTCCCTTATTATTCTATTTGCCAGTGGCTTCATGATGTTACGGTAGTCATATGTTGTTATTGGCTTGGATGATTTTTCCTCTGGAAATTTATAACCTGTGAAATAATAAAATGCCTCATTTATGTCTTCCACTTCCTTAACAACTAAGCCATATTTTTTATACAACACCTCTGAAACATTAATTGCCTCAGGTTTACCAATAACAATCCAGCCATGCCTTGTATAATTTGTTACATACTCAATCATCTGCCCTTTTGGAATCAAAAAAAGCTTTTTTCCAGCTTTTGCCACAGCTTCACCTTTCTCCAGAATTCCGCCAACTGGACCAATGCTTCCGTCAGGATTTATCATTCCTGTCATGGCAACACTGTCATTTAAGCTAATGTCCTCAAGTAATGCAAGAGTTGCAACTGCCATTGTTGCTCCGGCAGATGGGCCGCCAACGATAGGCGAATCGGAGCTAACATAGAAAAGAAAATCATATTTGCTTTTATCAATGCCTGCCAAAGCACAGGCGACGTCGACAGCAAGCTTTGCTGAACCCTGCATATCTATTTGTGTCAAAGGCGAGGCTGCAAAATAAACATTCCCAGAGCCATTCATCATTGTTACATTGATATGGGTTATCACCCCAAAATATCCATTCTTCCCCTCGCCGACGGCAGGCGCAGCAACAATTATGCTTCTATAGCTAACTGTGCGACTCCATTCATTTATTTCATATGACTGAGCAAGAGAAGCAATAATCAACATCGAAATTATCAAAGGAATAATCCTTTTCATGACATGCTATTATCCCCTTAGCTTAAATTTTTTGGTTCAATTGTAAAAAATAAAAATTGGGGAAGAGATTAGCTTCCATACCATTTATCGCTTGCCGTGCAGTATACATAGAATCCTCTGCCTACTGGCAAAGCAAAATTATCTCCATGATATCCCCACATCGTCTTCATATATATCTCATATTTAGATGTGATTTCATTCCATGTTATTACCATGCTTGCATTCTTTATTTTATGCAATGCAATACTTGCATTTCCTTTCTCTACTGTAGTCCATCCTATGAGATTGTAGCCAGTATGCAAGTTTATATCAACGGAAGCAAGTTCTCCATGCCAGTTCAGCGTTACATTTTCTTCAACAAAAACCCAGTAACCTATGCCAGGATATATTGTAAAGTTATTTAAATCTGGCATTGGTGCAACCCATCCTATATGGCTGTTATGCACAAACGTGACAATTGTTGTGCATATGGCTCCACCATATTGTTGATTTATAAACGATGCCAAATCACGGGCATGCCATGTTACATTTATAGGCACAGTTATCAAATTCCATCCTTTATGTAGTGTATATGTTAGATTTCCGAATATCCCATATATGCTGAAGCCAGTTATATTTGTATTTATGCAGTTACGGCTTTCATTTAAGATGAATGGCACTTCATTCCAGCTGCTTCCATTCCATTCATATAAAGCAAGGCTATCTTCATTTACACTTGCCACATCGCTATCTTCATACCAGAATGTTATGTTTATCCACGAGTTTGGGCTAAGACGGGTAATATTCACAAATTTGTTTATTGGCACAAGTCCATCATTTGGATGAAACTCGCTTTCATTAATTCCTTTCAATGCTATTCCATATCCATATCTAAAGGAAATTGTTGTAGGATAACTGGAAAGAGTCATATTATTTGCTGTTATATTTATTGTCTCATTTTCTGCATAGAAGTCAAATATGTATGAGGAAACTGTATCTCCATTAAATGAGTTATTAATGGAATATATGGCATAGATTCCAATAAAATTGTTGTAGAGAGTGTTATTTTCAAATGTGTTGTTTATTCCGTCATATAATGCTATACCAAATGTAAAGTTTGATACATGGTTGCCTATAATACTATTGTTGCCTCCCATGCCAATCCAAATCCAGTCCTCTACAAGTATTCCGACGCCCTCTGGCTCTGGAGGACCCATGGTTCCATAACTTCCATATCCTATTCCAATTGTATCTCCTATTTCAGCACCTATTTCATTCAATGGTATGGCAAATTCATATAGCATATGCTGCCATTTTACAGCATTACTATAAACAAAGCTATCCACACCATATGTATGATTGTGTGCATCCACTCTGAATTCCTTTACTTCATTGCCATTATAAATATATATGGAGCCCCATCCAGTATCATCATATGTATTGTCTCCTGTAACTTCCATTTCCGCATATAAATATCTGCCATCGCACCTCAGCCATACATAAGTATAGCCAGCTGGATGACCTGTTCCAGGAATCCAGAAATCAGAGAAATCAGGATTACCAAGGTTATCAGGCATTCCATCTATAGCTATTGCTCCATTATTGATGATGTTATATTTTTGCATATAAGGCGGCACCATTTTGCGAGGTGTTGTAAATGGCACACCTTTGGCATACGGCTCTTCATTTGCTCTCACCACCAGAACAGGATTGGTAAACGAACCATTCCATGTTAAAACAATGCTCTTTTCCCATATGTCAACAACATCATTGTCATAATGACTTATCTTACCAAGCACGCTTGTTCCATTACTATATGATGCGGAAGATGGGACTATGTAGTCATCATCTTCAATGGCGACATAATCAATGTGGGCTGCTACGCCGCCGTGCTGGGCGATTTTTATTGTGATATTATCGCTGCCCACATTGAGGGGTATGCTCAACATCTGATAGAGTTTAAAGAGATGATACTCTCCAATTTCTTCCCAGTCATTTCCATTTTTTATGTAGATTGTATAAGTTTCTCCTCCTTCATCCATTGGATAGGCTTCGATAGTATTATTAAAAATGGTGTTGTTGTAACTATAATAAAGGATTATTCCACTATCATATATCATAGTTAAATCATTGTCTGAAACCACTGTATCATTTGTGCCCTCGAGTATTATCCCATAATAGCAGTCATATAGATGATTTCCAATGATTGTTTCATTGTCTGTGTTGGTCAGATAGATAGGATAATAGGTTGCATTTATTGTGTTGTTATATATCGTATTGTAACATACGCCATCGTCATCGAAGAATTCATTTATTATTGCTATTCCATAGCTTCCTGGACAACTTGAATTTATTGTGTTATTTGCAACATAAGAGCCATTGCAGTTGTAAAGAAATATTGCTCCTTCTTCATATCCACCATCAAATTGCAATGGTGACGGAGAGCGACCAAAAAGGTGGTAAAGCATTAGTGTATTGTTTAAGACTTTGGAGCCATTGATTCCTTCTAGTAAAATCCCTTGATATGTATAATATATGGTGTTGTTTGCTATTATAGGTGGAGAAAGAGAAGCTATTGCATTTGAACCATTCGAGATATATGCATAAGTGTATGTGCCATTGTCACAATTGTAAATTAAATTATTGCTTATCAATGCTCTTTTTATGGATATGCTTGAATAGTCATCTGCATATAAGCCATAATCAACATAAATTCCATCGCTTGTACAATTTCTTACTTTATTTTCTGTAATGTTAAGATAACCCATTTCCACACTGCTGTATCCATAGGCGGAAACCCAGTAATCCACAGCAATTCCATAACTGCAATCTACAGTATTGTTGTGAATGATTACATTTCCTACAATAAGGCTTGCATTGTCATTCATATCATCTCCAATGTCATCATAATAGACATCTATTCCCATGCCATCGGCATGTATTCTGTTGTTTATAATTGTAATATTTCCTATCTCTGTTGTGCTATTATCATAATTATCATAGCAGAAATCATCATAATCTAAATAAATGCCGTAAGCAGCATTGATTGTATTGTTATCTATGAGCCATTCTCCAAAGTAAATGGATGAGTTATCATATATTTCATAGGGATTTTCATATGTATACATGTATATCCCGCTTCCCCAAGAAAGATTTGCATTTATGATATTATTTCTTATTGTGAAATCTGGCAATCTTGCTGATGAATTGTTATACATGGAGTATCCAACATCCTCATCATAATAATAAATGTAAATTGCATCGCCACCTGATGAATTCAATGCAGGGTTATTTTCTATATAAACATCACCCATGAAAAGAGAGGAGTTGTTATACATACCATACGCCACATAATCATAACCGATATATACTGCATAAGATGAGGTATTTACTGTATTGTTTGTTATGTGAGCTTCTCCTATGACAACACTTGAATTGCCATATACATCTTCTCCACTATAATAAACTTCATATAATATTGCATAATAGCCC
>JAGGYX010000182.1 GCA_021162305.1 Thermoplasmata archaeon
AAAGCCAAGCATTGTAACACCTGTAAAGAATCTTTATTTAGCTGGAGACAGTGTAAATTCAAAAGGCATTGGTATAAATTGTGCCATCGATTCTGCACGCCTTATAAGAGAAAAATTGAAGTGAAAATATTTATGGCATAATCATTTGAATTTATTGCTCAACTCTCTCACAACTCTTTCATTTCCATTTATAACATTTATTTCTTTAATCAAAATTTTTTCATTTGCTTCAATGATATTGAAAGAAGGATATGATTTGCCTTTGAGTCGGCGAGATGTGGCGGTGCCAGCCGTGACATAATATGTGCCTTCAAGCTCCCATATCCATGGCAGATGTTTATGTCCAGATAAAACAAAATTGAGTTTGAGTTCCTTGCATAAATTTAACACGTCTCCTGCATCGATTGGAATATTTCTTTCTCTTCCTGTTCCGGGTATGGGAATGAGATGGTGGTGCAGGGCGAGTATTTTCATTTTGTTTTTTCCACTGAGTTTTTCTTTTATCAGGGGGTAATTCTCTCTTCCAATATGTCCATCATCTATATCAGGTTCGCTTGAATCTATTCCTAAAATGGCTACTTTATTGTTTTCATATACTGGATAGCGGGTTCCAAAAAATTCTTCAAATATCTCATATCCTTTATTTCTTGCATCGTGATTGCCCGGAACAACAATTTTTTTACTTTTTATTCTTTCAAGATATTTCTTTACAATCTCATATTCATATTCATAGCCATCATCTGTCAGGTCGCCTGTTATAACAACAATATCTGGCTTCATTTCATTTAGCTTTTTTATTAAATTTTCTCCCCATTCTTTAACAAAATTTACTCCCGTTATGTGTAAATCTGAAACATGAGCTATTTTCATTTCATCACCTCTATGAAATATAAGCCATCTCTTTTAATTTTAAAATCCACATTTATAAATTTTTTCAAAAGCCACATCTCCGTTTCAGCATGCTTGCTTATGACGCGAGCTTTAAATTTTCCTCCAGCAATGGCAAGATATGGCAAAAGCTGGTCAACAGCTTTTTCATCTAAATCGGTATTGCTTTCTATCTCTTCAATTAATTTTCTTGCTGCCTCTTTTCCAACTTCTTCAGCGGGTTTACCACGCTCTCCCAAGCTATCAGAACCAAGCAATTTCGGTTCACTCCATAAAACTATTCCAACACCTGCACTTTTTGCCGTTGTTTCCTCAATTGCTATATCTGCCGTCATTCCATGCTTTTTTAGCTCTTCCATGGCTGCTTTTTCAATCCTTTCTGCGATGCTTGATGGCAAATTTGCTATATTTATTATGCCTCTTATCTTTTCAATTTCTTCATTGAAGTCCATTGCATGCAATTCACATGGCTCAACATGCGCTTCCACTTCTCCTCCTCCAACAGGATAATAGCCACGTTGGTTCAAATATGCTTCAATGTAGCAGCCCATTTTTTCAAGCAATTTCAGGAAAACATTCTGGAAATAATCCCATGGAGGAGCCCATTTTACATCTGTTCCTCCTTTTATTTTAAAATATGTTTCCTCCTCAGCCATCAAAGCTGGCAGCAAACAAGCCTGCATAACAAGTGTAACGCTTCCAGCAGTCCCAACATCAAAAATATATTCACCGCCTTTAATTTTTTGAGGGTGAAATTCAATTGTTTTCGAACCAACATACAATCCTTTTACCTTTGCATTGCACAGCTTTGCCACAGCATTTATTGCTGTCACATGCTGGTTTTTCAAGCCCGGATTGGGGCGACCAGCCCTTATGTTATAAACCCTTATACTTTTTCCAGTCAGGGCAGATAAAGCAACTGCCATGCGTAAAATCTGCCCGCCGCCCTCGCCGTAGCTTCCGTCTATTTCCAGCATTTTATTCCCTTAGAAATTCAAGCAAAATTTTAAGGGCTGCATTTGCAAAGTTTTGTTTATTTTCGAGCCTGTTTCCATTGAATTTGTATTTCTTTACCTCTATTCCATAGGGATTTGCAAATCCTATGTATACCAAACCCACTGGCTTGTTCTCACTTGCGGCAGGACCAGCTACGCCTGTTGTTGATAAGGCAAAGCTTGTATCAAATTTTCTTTTTGCACCATCTGCCATTTCATATGCAGTTTGTTCAGATACAGCCCCATATTTTTGCAACGTCGCCCTTCTAACGTGCAACATGCAAATCTTTGCTTCGTTGCTATATGCAATAACTCCTCCCTTATAATATTCCGAGCTTCCAGACACATTGGTAAGCATATGCGCAAGAAGCCCGCCAGTGCATGATTCTGCTGTGGCTATGCTTAACTTCTTTTCTTTAAGCAATTTTGCAATCTCTTCAATCATGATGGTATATCACACTTGAAAATAAAATTATTCCGATTGCACATCATCCAAAAGATTTATCTTCTACCTTTATTATTCACTATATGGACGTAGAAATTCAAAATATGGTTGCAACAACGTATATTGCGAAAAAACTGGATTTGAATGAAATAGCAAAAGCACTGCCAAATACAAGCTATCGCCCGAATCTGTTTCCAGGACTTGTATTCCATATTAATGAACCCAAGGCGGCGTTTCTTTTATTCAAGAGCGGAAAGGTTGTTTGCACTGGAGCAAAGAATATAGAAAACGTAAGGAAAGCAATCTATACTCTGTGTGATATACTGAGTGAAAAAGGTTTCAAAGTTCTGAGAAAGCCAAAAATAGAAATACAGAACATAGTTGCTTCTGCCAACCTGCACGGAAATCTCAATCTGACAAAAATTGCTTTTTCCATAGGACTCGAAAATGTGGAATATGAGCCTGAAGTATTTCCGGGCATGGTTTACAGAATGGAAGAGCCTCGCGTTGTATTGCTGCTCTTTGGCTCTGGAAAGATAGTCTGTACTGGAGCAAAGAAACCTGAACAGGTGATGGAAGCAGTGAAGAAAATAAGGAGAAAACTCGAAGAGAAAGGATTGTTAATGTAGCTCGCCCTTTTATAATTATTTTTTGTGTAATGTCAACCATGATCGGTAACATTTTTTGAAAAATATACATTGGCAGGATAATCATGAATGCCCATATGGTATCTATGATTATTAAAC
>JAGGYX010000043.1 GCA_021162305.1 Thermoplasmata archaeon
CAGCATCTAACAGAAATATACTGAGTGATTGCAAGATCTATGAAAATGATATGGGAGTTAGTATCGTGGGCGTAAAAAACATTTTGTCCCGGTGTGATATAACCGATAATAAGATAGGAATTAATATTATAGGATATTCAAATCAAGTCAAGAAATGCAATATTTGTAGAAATTTATGGGGCGTTGAGTTACTTGTGGCCTTTAAAAACATAATTGCAAATAATAATTTCTGCAAAAACGAGTTAAATGCTTTCTTTGCAAACGCTGCCTTTAATATATGGCTCCGCAATTACTGGAGTAATTGGAGGCTTCCTTTACCAAAGCCTATATTTGGTTTTCTTGTATGGTCTTTTATGGAAATTGCCATTCCGTGGCTAAACTTTGACTGGATTCCTCGTGTAATGCCGTATGGAGATGAGGAAAGATGAGCAGAGTTGCAGCAGTTTTAATTATTATTTTGCTAATCGCGCCCGCAATTGCCAGTGAAAGAGTAAATTATGCTATCATGAAAAATGGGAATTGAAGAACATTATATGTTGGTGGAAGCGGCCCAGGAAATTATAGCAAGATACAGGATGCTATAGAGAATGCAAGCAATGGAGATACAATTTTTGTTTATTCTGGAACATATTATGAGAATGTTGTTATAAATAAGAGCATAGATTTAATTGGAGAAAATGCAAAGACAACAATAATAGATGGAATGAGGAGGAACAAAACAGTTTTCATTCTCATGAGCAATGTTTTGGTGTGTAATTTTACAATAAGGAATGGAACTGTTGGAATTGGTAATTCTAGGTTTTCATGCCATCTGGAAAAGATAACAATAAAGAATAACATAGTGATCGATAATATTCAAGAAGGGATTTCTTTATGGCGATGCAATCATTGCATCATATATGGAAATACCGTTGTCAATGACACATGGGGAATATGTTTATATGGCTCCTATTTTAATAGAATAATCAACAACAACCTTATGAAAAATGAAGAGAATGCCCATGTATATTATTGGGGAAATTGGCCCTTGTTCTGGACAAACCGATTCCTAAGAAATTACTGGGATAACTGGCGCATTCCTATTCCAAAACCAATAGTAGCATTCTTTTATCCTATTTATCCATTAATTCAATTTGATTGGATGCCCCGTGTGATGCCATATGGAAGTGAAAGAAAATGAAAAAAATTGCAATAATAATATCCGTTCTTCTTTTTATGCCATTTCAATCGTTTTCATTGCTTTCTTTTAAAGAAGATAACTATGTGCCACATCCTCCAATTATTATAGAAGGAAATGATGATTTTACTTCAGAAAATGGCGTTATAGGAGGAAATGGAACAAAAGAAAATCCTTATATCATTGAAGGATGGGAAATAAACGCTTCTGGAGAATGGCATGGAATTACTATTAAAAATACCACAGCATATGCTATCATCAAAGAATGCTATATTCACAATGCAGGATGTGCCATACTCATTAAAAATGCAAGCAACATAATCATTCAAAATTTAATTACAGAGTTTAACAATTTTGGTATCTCCATTACAATTTCAAAAAATATCTATGTAGGAAATTGTCATACTGAATCTGTTTACTTGAATACAGATGAAAATTGTTCCATAGAAAATTGCCATATTGCACATTCTGCCAAGATAATAGAAAGCAAGAGAAGCAACATAATAAATAATTTTATTGGAAATGGCTTACTAATTAAAGGATTAAAGCAAGAATATTTCTTTCACAACATTTTGAATAACACTGCTAGCAATGGCTCCATTCTTTACTATGTTAATAAAAGCAATGTTAAGGTAAAAGAAAATGCTTCCCAAATATTTCTGATGGGATGCAAAAATTTTGAGATAAACATGAATTCCTCAAATGTAATGGTGGCAGTTGAGATGGCATATTCTTCCAACATTTCCATAATTAACTCAGGTTTTTATGGAAAAATGGCTTGGGCAAGCATTTTTGGAATTAATTCCTCTAACATTTCAATATTAAATTCAAAATTTGAAAATGATGGCTGCTCAATTTTTTTCCATGCCACGTCTAATTTTGAAATAAAAAATTCTTATTTTGCATTTTATGAAAGCGGGTTGCTTGCAGAATTAAGCAAGAATGGAATTGTGAGAGATTGCACATTTGAAAATGGAGAATTTGGTATGGAATTTTATTTATGCAGAAATATCAACATCAGGAATTGCAATATTCATGATAATGAATGCGTTGGAGCAATGGCTCAGAGAATAATTGGCTTTACCATATATAAATGCAATGTCTATAACAATGGCGATGATTGCGGAGGAGGAATAGGAATAAGCCAAGGAATTTTTGTAAGAATAAATGGCAACAATATATTCAATAACTCATACTATGGCGTATACGCAGATTTTTCAATTGTGAATGCCATGCATAATTATTATGGTTCATTTCTTGGACCAAGTAGAAATATGACGCACCCATTAAGAGGAGATATAGTATATGGATTTGCTTCCATAATAATAACATTTCCATGGAAAGTTTTTCCTGTTCTTACAAAAAATTTTATTTCAGACCAGATATATGGCAATTCTTTGACATGGATGTATGCAGGCATTACCGTATACGGACATGATAACACAATAAACAGCAATGAAATAAATGGTTGCACAAGGGGATAGACATAGCTTTTGATAAAAAAATATGGTTTATTACAACAATGTTTATGATAATACATACGGCATCCATATAGATGAATCATCTCTCAATCAGATAATTGGAAATTGTGTTCATAATAACCGTGTGGACATATTTCTCCGTGATGGCAGCAGCCTTAATGTAATAAAAAGAAACACAATTATTTTCAACAGGCTTGGCATCAATGCCATGAATGCACCATATAATCTGATAAAGAAAAACAATATCATGTGGAATTTTCATAATGCTTATGTATTCTATTACATTTGGAACTTTCCCGGCAACAGATGGGTAAATAATTTCTGGAGCCATCTACGCATTTTTCCAAAATTAATACCAAGTATTATTGGTCTTCCACATGGCATAATTCTGGGATTTGAAATTGATTGGCGCCCGGCTTTGTTTCCTCACATTGATTTCCTCAACACGAAAAGAGCTATCATAAAGAATGTTGAGACATCAAAAAATTTATCTTGGCTGTGTTATATACCAAAGAATGAAAGAGATGCTGAATGCCATTGGAATAAAAAGCATTGATGAGCTTTTTGAATTTCCAGATGAGATAAAATGCAGGATTGATTTGCCATCTCCAATGAATGAGATGGATGTAGAGCATGAAATTGTTGCCATGATGGAAAAAAACAGAACATTTTATGAAATGCCCTCTTTTTTGCCAATTCTAAAACCACATTATATTCCTGCCATTGTAGATGAAATCGTGGCAAGACAAGAATTTTACACTTCCTATACACCATATCAGGCAGAAGCCTCGCAGGGCATGCTACAGGCATTGTTTGAGTATCAGTCAATTGTGGCAGAGCTAACAGGTATGGAAGTAGCCAATGCCTCCATGTATGATGGAGCAACAGCATTGGGAGAGGCAGCATTAATGGCAAATAGAATTAAAAAGCGTGGTGGCATTGCCATTCCAGAATGTATGTATGAAGCAAAGAAGCAGGTTTTGAAAAACTATGCAAAGGGAGTTGGAATAAAAATATATGAAATGCCATGCTATAATGGCTTGCCTGAATTAAAAAGCCATGCTTCTATAGATGCAATTTATGTTGAAAATCCAAATTTTTATGGTATTATAGAAAGAAGACAGGATGAGATAATTGATGCCGCAGAAAAAAGTGATGCATTGATTATTGTTGGAAGCGACCCTCTTTTTCTCTCCATATATAATCCGCCAGAATACGCAGATATTGTCATAGGCGAGGGCTATCTCGGCAATTATATGAATTTTGGCGGACCATTACTCGGCATTTTCGCATGTAAGCGTAAATACCTGCGCCACATGCCAGGTCGCATCATAGGAGCTACAGTTGATAAAGAAGGAAAAAGAGCTTTTACAATGACCTTGCAGACAAGGGAGCAGCATATAAGGCGAGGAAAAGCTACAAGCAACATATGCTCAAATGAAGCATTATGCGCCATAGCCTTTCTTGCCTATGTTGCTGCCTTAGGAAGAAATGGGTTGCGCAGGATTGCTTTAAAGAATAAAGAAAATGCTCATTATATGGCAAAACAATTAGAGAAAATTGGTTTTGAGTTGCCATTCAAGGATTTCTTCAATGAATTTCTTGCCATCTCACCTGTAAATGCTTCCATGCTGAATAAAAAATTGCTTGAATACGGCATACAGAATGGAATGTTGATTGAAAAACCATCAAATTCGATTTTATATGGTGTGACGGAAATGCATAGTAAAGAGTTAATAGATAGAGCCATAGAAAAAATAAAAATGGCAATGGAGGCGTTATCATGATGGCACGCTACAATGAACTATTACTTAATGAGATTGAAGAAGATTTGCCAGAAGAAGATTTTGATATAGAAAGAAAAAATCTTGCGATTCCAAATATAAGCAGGCATCGTATCATGAAGCATTTTCTCAGGCTGAGCCAGATGAATTATGGTGTCGATACAAATTTTTATCCTCTTGGTTCATGCACAATGAAGTATAACCCAAAGTTACTCGAAAGAATAGCAAAAATAGATAAGATAAAGCATATTCATCCATTACAGGATGAGAGCACTGTCCAAGGTTGCTTGGAGCTAATGTATAAACTTGAAAAATTGTTGTGCAGGCTAACAGGAATGGATGCCTTTACCCTGCAGCCTGCCGCCGGCGCCCATGGGGAGTTTACTGGAATGCTGATAACGAGAGCTTATTTTGAAGATAGGGGAGAAAAAAGGCAAAGCGTTATTGTGCCTGATTCAGCCCATGGAACAAATCCAGCGTCTGCCAAAATGGCTGGTTTCAATGTTATAGAGATTCCATCAAAAGATGGTATGGTTGATATAGATGCGCTGGAAAGCGTTGTGGATGAGAGCGTCGCTGCCTTCATGCTAACAAATCCGAATACGCTCGGCATATTTGAAAAGGATATAGTGAAGATATCAAAAATTTTGAAGAGCGTTGGAGCATTGCTTTATTATGATGGAGCGAATATGAATGCAATCATGGGAAAAACAACGCCGGCAAAAATGGGCTTTGACATCGTTCATCTCAACCTGCACAAGACTTTTGCCACCCCACACGGAGGCGGCGGACCCGGAGCTGGACCAGTGGGTGTGCGGGATTTTTTAGAGCCTTACCTTCCTGTTCCAAGAGTTGTTAAAGATAGCGACACCTATAAACTCAGATATGATTTTCCAAAGAGTATTGGAAAGATTGGCATGTTTTATGGTAACTTTGCTGTGCTTGTTAAAGCCTATGCATATATAAGAATGAAGGGAAAAGAGTTGGAGAAAGTTGCCGAAAAAGCTGTTTTGAATTCAAATTATCTAATGGAAAAATTGCGAAGCTATGGATTTGACGTTCCATATTATGGCAGGAGAATGCATGAATTTGTTATATCCTTGGAAAAATTTAAGGAGAAAGGACTTCGGGCAATAGATTTTGCAAAACGCCTGTTGGACTATGGAATACATCCTCCAACGATATATTTTCCATTAATTGTAAATGAGGCTTTCATGATTGAGCCAACAGAAGATGCTGATGCGACAACGCTTAATGAATTTGCAGATGCAATGAAAAAAATAGCAATGGAACAACCAGAATTGTTGAAAGAAGCCCCTCATACAATGCCAGTTAAAAGAGTGAATGAAGTGATGGCGGCGAAGCAACCAAAATTGACATGGAAGGATTTGGATTAAATTTATATAACAGATGTATATCTATTCTCCATGTCAAGGAAGCCAGCAAGAATGTATAGAGATATCAGAGGCAGAGTCACAACAAGAAAGGAATATATTGGAGGGGTTCCAAATCCCAGAATAAGCCAGTTTGACCTCGGTAATTTAACAGCTGAATTTCCTGTTGAAGTAACACTGTTTGCAAAGGAGAAATGCAATATATTGCATCGTGCTTTAGAGGCTGCTCGTATTGCAGCAAATCGTTACATCGTTAGCAAGGCTGGAAAATCAAATTATAGAATGAAAATAAGAATCTATCCTCATGTTGTTGTGAGAGAGAACAAGCAGGCGACGGGAGCAGGAGCAGATAGAGTATCGCAGGGAATGAGGAAAGCTTATGGCAAACCTGTTGGAACTGCCGCACGTGTTAAGGAAGGGCAGAAACTCATAACAATATGGACATTTCCAGAATATGCTCAATTTGCCAAGGAAGCTTTGCAAAGAGCCAATGCAAAGTTGCCGACGCCATGCGGGATTGAAATAAAGAATGCTTAGCTTTCAATATATATTGCAGGGCGTAGAGGCATTGCCTGCTCTTTTTTACCAGCCGGGTCGTATGTAGCATGTTCATCCATTATCTCAACTTTGCATCCAACTTCTTTTTCAATGAAATCTCTTGCATTTATTAAATAACCAAACTCATCAACTTTTATGAATTCCATTTTTTTCATTTCCTCAATCAACTTTGCAGCATATTTTGATGCCCTTTTCATATCCATACCAAGTTTTTTTGTTTCCATCATTAAATTTTTCATGTTCAGCTTTCCTTCTTTTTTAAGCGCGTTGGCAACATCCAGAATTTTCCATTTCCATTGAGGAGCAACATATATATAAACCTTCTTTGGCTCAATTCTTGCAACCTTTTTTATTTCTTCAATATCATTTATTGTTTTGATGAGCAACTCTTCACCAATAAGGACATCCTCCTTTATTTCTCCAGCCTTTGGATAACTCTGCAATGAAACAAAGCCGGTGTTACCAAGCTTTTCCCACATTTCCTCTGCCATATGGGGTGTAAATGGGGTCATTGTCCTTATCCATTTTTCAATAACTTCTCTTATTACATTTTCATTTTTTCCTCCTCTCCTTATATACCACTGGAGCATGGAATAAATATTGAAATAAATTGAATTTGCAGCCTTTCTGAATTCATATTCTTCCATTGCATTCTCTATTTCCTTCAGTTCTTTGTTGAAAGCTGAAAGAAGCCATTCATCTATTTTGCTTTCGCCTCCTTTTATTTTAATAATTTCTTCAAAGAAATTCCATATTTTCATCAATCTCTTCTTATATTGCTCCACCGCCTCGCTATTCCATTCCACATCCACAAAAGGCGAGGCAGAATGTGCATAATAAAGACGCATCGTGTCCACCCCATATTTTTTACTCGCCCCCGGAATCGGCTCCGCCCCCCCTTTCGATTTTGATATTTTTTCGCCCTGCTGCTGCGTCACCCACCAGTTTACGAAGATGCCGCGAGGCCAATGCTGCCTTTCCATTATTGCAACATGATTCATTATGAAGACAGGGAAATGAACTGTTTTGTGTTCCTTGCCCCCAAGATTTATATCGACAGGATACCAGTAGAGGAAATCTTCCCTTATTTTTTTCCATATCTCATTTTTTGCATTTCCTTTTCCAAAGAAAACATAATCAAAGAACTCGTTATTCATTTCATCAATGCTTAACTCGCTGTTGTTAACATATTTTGAAATGATGTAATAGGCAGGGTATAGCGTTGAGTCAGAAATTGGCTCGACAACCCAGCCCTTTTTGAATGGAAACTCCGTTCCAAGCCATGAACCACGCCTTATACATGCTCTGTCTCCAAACCAGTCCAGAACTTTTGGCAACTCTTCCTTATATTCTGGAGGATATATATTCATTTTTTTAACATGCTCCTTGCTTTTTTCTGTTAGCTCAGCATCACTATATTTAATGAACCATTGATCTGGCACCCTTTTTATTATTACCTCCGCTCCACATCTGCATATAACTTTCTTTGAAAACTCTCTCATTATTGCAGCTTCATTTCTTTCTATAAGCTTATTCTTTATCTCTTCCTTCACTTCATTTATTTTTTTGCCAGCATATTCCGTGCAATTCTCATTCATTATGCCAGAATGAAATTCTTCCTTGTAAATTATCTGCGTTGCTTCTTCAAGTTTCTCGTCAAACTGATTCTTTATTCCCATTTTTTCAACAATTTCTTTTGCTGGCACATCATATCCTTTAACTTTTATTATAACAATAGGCTCTACAGGCATTCCCATATCAAGCAATGCAGCATAATCATATGGGGCATGGGCTGGAACACTCATAACAATGCCAGTAGCAACGCTTGTATCAACAAATTTTGCATCAAATATTGGCACTTCTTTTTCAATGATTGGCGCAACGCATTTTTTGCCGACGAGCTTGCTTCCATGTATTTTGTCCAATATTTCAACATCATCCATTTGATGCTCGAGTTTAAACGCAGCCTTCTCCGAAACAATCCATTTCTCATTGCCCACTCTAACAATCACATATTCCTCGCTTCCATTCACCCACATATTTGTAACACCAAAAATTGTCTCCGGGCGGAGGGTGGCGGCAGGAAGGATATAATCATCCATTTTAAATTTTATCAGAACAAACTCCAGAATCTCAGCATCCCCTCCCTGCGATATATCTGTCTCAGATTTGTCAACAGCTACAGGTCCACAATTTGGACAGTATGGAGCATAGTGTGGCTTTTGAATAAGTAAACCAAGCTCATTCAATTTATAAAATTGCCATTGAATGAATTTTTTATAGCCTGGTGATATTGTATCCATGAGGCGGGTGTAATCAATCAAAAAGCCAAATTTTTTCCAGTATTGCTCAACATAAACATTGCTGAAATATTTTACAACCTCGGCTGGATCAGAAAGCTTTTTTATGATTTCTTCAGGGCAACCATTGCTACGCAAATATTGCAATGTTTTTTCATCTTTCCTTTCAACTTTTTTTGCCAAGCTGACAGCTGGTAAACCAGTTGCATGGAAGCCAGCTGGAAAAATGACATCATAGCCAAGCATTCTTTTATATCTTGCAATTATATCTGAATAAGTAAAGCCACGCATGTGTCCTACATGCAAGTAGCCAGATATGCCTGGATAGGCAAAATGTATGAAAAATTTCTTTTGCTTCTCTTTTTTTGCTTCATATATCCTTGCATCAAACCATTTTTTCTGCCATTTCTTCTCTATGTCTTCAAATTCCATCAAGATTGAAAAAAATATGATTATATAATGATTGTGAAATCAGGGGGGAGAAAAAAAGAATGGTAAAGGTGGAGGCATTACCATCTTCTCCCCCCTCATCGCTAACAAATATATTATTTGTATAAAAATTTTTCGGAAAATAATTTTTATATTGGCATCCAAATTCTTTTCAATGGCAACAATTATAGAAAAAATATTTTCGATGCATAGCAATGATAGAGTGGAGGTAGGAGAAACAATATGGCTGGATATAGATGTAAGGACGGCAAGAGATTTTGGAGGGGCACAGGTAGTAAAAAATTTGCTTGAAAATTATGACGGAAATTATGTTGATGATGCAAACAAAACATTTTTCACTTTCGATACAAGCGCTCCAGCCAAAACAATAGGATATGCACAAAATCAGCAAATTTGCAGAAAATTTGCCAGACAGCATGGAATCCATGTTTATGATGTGGATGCAGGCATAGGAACCCATGTTTTAATGGAAGAAGGCATAATACATGCTGGAAAAACTGCTGTTGGAACAGATAGCCATTATAATATTGTTGGTGCCGTAGGAGCATTTGGACAGGGAATGGGCGACGTTGACATAGCTTTTGTTTTCAAAACAGGCAAAACATGGTTTGAAGTGCCTCCCACCATAAAAGTTTATTTCAATGGAATGCCCTCCGCAGCATGGACAGCAAAAGACCTCGCTTTATTCACAATAAAAAAAATTGGAAGAAAGGCTCTGGGCAAAGCCGTAGAATTTTATGGAGACATTATAGATAAGCTCTCTATAGATGGTCGCATAACCTTGGCGTCGATGGTAACTGAAATGGGAGGAATAATTGGATTTATACCTCCAGATAAAAAAACATTGGAATGGATGGAAAAAGCTGCAAATAAAAAAATAGAGCCTGTATACGCTGATAATAACGCAAGCTACGATGAAGAAATAGACATAGATGTTGATTCACTAAAGCCAATGATTGCTTTACCTGGAAGTCCCGCAAATGTTAGAGCTGTGGAAGAGCTCCCTTATACTCCTATAGATACTGTTTTTATTGGCTCGTGCACAAATGGCAGACTTGAAGATATGCATATGGTTGCGAATATTGTTAAAGGAAAAAAGATAAAAGAAGGTGTAACAATGAAAGTTGTTCCTGCAACCAGAAGAGTGTGGAAAAGCATGCTCGAAGATGGAACAATGAAAATTCTGACTGATGCTGGCGCAATCATAAGCAATGCTGGCTGTGGCGGCTGCGCCAACGGACAGATAGGGCTTACAGGCGTTGATGAGGTGCAGGTATCAACAGCTAATCGCAATTTTAAAGGGAAACAGGGGCTTGGTAAAACATATCTGGCATCACCTGCCACAGCAGCGGCTTCAGCCATAGCAGGTTATATAACGGAGGTGGTGGAATGATTAAAGGAAGAGTATGGAAAGTAGAAAGAGATGGAAAACTCGTAGATGATATCGATACAGACATGATTTATCATAACAAGTATTTGCATATCGTTGATAAGAAAGAGATGGCAAAATATGCTTTCAGCAATTTAGAAGGATGGAAAGATTTTCCTCAGAAAGCACGCCATGGAGATGTGCTTATAGTTGGCGAGAACTTTGGATGTGGTTCTTCTCGACAGCACGCTGTCGATTGTTTTATATCGCTTGGCATAGCAGCAATTATTGGAAAATCATTTGGAGCCATATATAAAAGAAATGCAATAAATTCTGGCTTGGCAATTCTGGAATGTAAAAATATAGATGAAACGGATATAAAAACAGGGGATGAAATCGAAATAAACATCGAGACGGGAGAGATTTTTAAAAATGGTGTTATGATAGCAAAGGCAAAACCAATGTCGAAGATTCAGCTTGAAATATATAAAGCTGGAAATTTATTTGAATATGCCAAAAAAATAGAATGAAGAAAATAAAGATAAAAGGAGGAAGGAAAAGATTTGCTCTCTTTATTTTAATAA